>JAQBFG010000065.1:0-4462 GCA_032123495.1 Candidatus Zixiibacteriota bacterium
GCTGCCGGATCGTTCGGGTAAAAGGCCCCGGCCACTGCCGCTTTTCTTACATTTCCATTACTCATCAACTACTCAACTTTATTCAATCTCATTAATTTCTTTCAATTTCTATCTTCAATTTTTAGCCGGGGGCAATATCAATAGATATTACGTCATAGTCAATGATAAAGATAATAAAAGAAACGGAGGCCAATATGACCTCCGTTTAAATTGCAATTTCAATCGATTATTCTTCTGATAAAACCGGCTGCGGTGAGTTTTTGCCGCCTTTATCAGATTTGATTCCTTCCACCATCGCCGCCAGCGAACTAATAATTCCGCTCGCTTCAATCGGCAGGAATATCTTGTTCGCTTTGCCTTCGGCCAGTTTTGGCATCATCTCAAGATATTTCAGCGTAATCAACTTTTCATCCGGCTTACCGTCATGAATAGCTTTGAAAACTGACCCAATAGCATCGGCTTCACCCTGAGCAACCGCAATCTGACGATATTTTTCGGCATCGGCGCGTTTTTTGACCGCTTCAGCTTGACCCTCTGCCTCAAGAATCGCTGATTGCTTGACACCCTCAGCCTTGGTGATAGCCGACTGCTTGTCACCTTCGGCTTCGAGAATCACCGCTCTTTTTAGTCGCTCGGCCTTCATCTGGCGACTCATCGCCTCAGTGATATCGGTTGGAGGATCGATTCGCTGAATCTCCACCCTGTTAACTTTGACACCCCATTTGTCGGTCGCCGAATCAAGCACATCGCGCAGTTGGGAGTTAATCGTGTCACGCGAGGCGAGCGACTGGTCAAGTTCCATCTCACCAAGAACATTACGCAGGTTAGTCTGCGCCAACTTCGATGACGCCATAATATAGTTCGCTATTTCATAACGCACCCGCACCGGATCGGTGATCTGGCAGTATACCACCGCATCAACCTCGACGCCGACGTTATCTTTGGTGATGACTAACTGCGGGGGAACATCGAGAACGATCTCGCGCATATCGACTTTCTGGATCGTGTCGATAAATGGTACTATCAGGTTCAAACCGGAATCGAGAGTCTTCTGGTATTTACCAAGTCGTTCCACCAGCGCTTTTTCATAAGGTCGCACAATCCTGATTGACATCCCGCCAAGGATAAAGGCGAGCACAATCACAACAGCGATAAACATATAAGCTTCCATATTGGTTCATCCTTTCTAAAAAATAAATTGTTATTTACTCATTTGTCTGCTTTGAAACATACAGCCGTGCGCCCTGCACTTTGTCGACGGTGATCTTGGTATCTTTATCAATCGGTTCGGAGGCGATCGCCTGCCAGACCTGTCCTTCGACTCGCACCTGACCGATTTCGGCAACCGGATCGATAGCTTTGATGACAAGTCCCGATTTGCCGATCATCGCGTCGACATTCGACTTTTGCGGCGATTCTTTGGTGATCTTTTTGGCCAGAGTTCGTGTCGCCGGAATCAGGATTATCGCCAGAAAAGCAAAGATACCTAACTGGATCAGATAATTGTCGATCATAGTTGAGGCAATCGCGGCACCGAGGGCGCCGACCGCAAAGCATGCAAAAACCAGACTTGGGGTCAGCATCTCAACGATCAAAAATATTACCATTGCCGCCAGCCAGAGCCAGAAAATTGTCGGCATTTTTTACTCCTTTCTATTTTGTTCGCTATATTTACTTCTATTGATATCAGTATATTCGAATAAATCGTATCAATTCAACAAAAATCGTGTATCTGTTTGAGGGATAACCTCATATTCAATTAAACTCTGAAAATATGAATTGGGAAGGTCAGGCGGGAAATTTGTTTTTCAATCAACGACAAATATTTGCCATCATACCTAATATTTATATTACATAATATCCACCTGGAGAAGAATCTATCCATTATATCAAATGCCTTCAAAAGTTACTGAGGCACCTAACTCTCTGATATACAACAACTATATCCTCCGCCTATCTTTGGCATCAAGGTTGCTATATATACTAATAAATATTAGGAGGTTATTATGAGATTATTTAAACGTCAAATGATTCCAATGGCAATTGTGATTAGTTTCTTTGCCATTTCAGGCTGTAATCTTACAGGTTTTGAAGATATGAATTGGAGTAGTAATGAGATCCTGGTTCCAATGGGCCAGAACTCGTCAGAACATCCGATGGACAGTAATAGCACACCATATACTCAGCCCCCGGTGAAACAATATACGATAAGCGGAATCGTTATCGATTCAATCACGCAAATGCCATTGAAATCTGCCATCGTTTATATTTCACAATTTGGAAGCAAACAATATATGACGGTTACATCGCAATCGGGCAGGTACTCTCAGCAAGTGCCTGAAAGTTATATTGAATATTATATAAGAGCTGTCCACTCCGGATATGTTACAAAATCGCTATCGACAAAAGTTCGTAGTTCAAAGGTGATTAATTTTGGCCTTATACCAGTCGGAAATTAATTTCATGAAAACCTATACACTATTGACAGGACTATTAAATAACTTATACTTATATGTATGTAGGCAACTCGCCTGTCTTCAAATAATAGAAAACTCATCAGAGACTGGATACTTTTACATCGGAGGTAGACTATGTTTTTTCGAGCTATAGTGCAATTGAGATTAATAACCTATCTTGCTCTGTTGTTTACCGTTTTAATGTTATTGGGATGCGGGAATAGATCAACAAATCCGAAAGAGGCAAATTGCGAACACGCAAGTATTGTCGACGGGGATTTTCAATATTGGTGATATAATTGGCCCGAATGGGATATATAACGCAGCCACATCCTGGTGCCAGGATAGGTACGGGATCCCATATGGCGCTGTGAATGTGAAAACTGCCGGAGGGGGAGTTTCATCATTTGATTGTTGCGAATACGCCTTGGTATTTAAAGCTGGTGAACGGAGGTAAACCATGTTTGTACGGATTACATCAATAATAATTTTACTCTCTGCTTTAGTTATATCGACTACCGGCTGCACAAAAATCGTGAAAAGGTCGCCCCAGTACAAACAGAATAATCATCAGAAAATTGAAAAACAGAGAACAGAACCGAAGGGTAAACATGGGAATATTATTAAAGTGGAGCTTTCATCAGGCATAATAAGTGTTATTCTTAGCTATAATAACATAATAAATTTTGATAGTCTTGGTGGAAAATATGATTATGAATCAAAAATCATTTACGGCAACGATACAAGCGGAGCATTTGTTGAAATAAAAATGAACGAAGTAAAACAGGTGATACATAATGACTGGGATGCATTTATACGATTCGATAAAAATGGTGGTAAAATTAATTCAAAAACACAATTAATAACAGGTACAACGACAGAGGGAGACTGGGTGGAGCTACCATTAGAGGAAGTACTCTTCTATGAGGCAAAAATAATTGATTTTGTGATGACATTTGCAATTGGGGCGCTTATTATTGGTCCAATAATAGGAATTGCTATTGAATGCAAAGGTAAATCTCCTTGCATTGGTGTTTTATAATATTGTCCACGATGATTTATGGCACATCTCTAATCGGTAATTATAATTACAGGTATTTTTTTATTTCGTCAAAGCAATTTAGTTTTGTCGGGTGGCGCACCGCTTGGGGTGCGTAAATATTCTAAACGTATATTTCACAAGATAGGCCACAAAATATCTGCAGGGCAAAAGCTCTATGCTCTTGTCTATTTTAATTACACTTTCCCCACCAAACCGATGTTGATTCTAATATCTCCCCATAAATGAACTGCATGAATTTGATTTAATGAGAGGAACAAGTTTTGGGTGAAAAAACAAAAAACGGAAAAACGCCTGTCCTTCGAAGGAGGGAACCCATTTTGCTGTAACTAAAGGTGGTGATACCACTTATAAGGAATTTTTATGGTCATTTTACGATCGCGGTACAAAATATTGTAGTAAATTTGTTGAAGCCGGATGGGCTTCAGTTTACTTTCAATCACAAATTAATTTTTTACGATCTTTAAAAATATGATTTGAGAAAGGATTAATAAATGAATAATAAAAACATACCGTATCAGACTATCGATTGGTCGTCGATTCCCAAAACTGAACATAAGGGAGAAAAAGGAACCGCCTTCTGGCAGACGATGCAGTACGACGGCCTGAGAATTAGAATTGTGGAATATTCCAAAGGTTATCTTGCAGATCATTGGTGCAAAAAGGGCCATATTATCCATTGTCTAGAGGGTGATTTTGTCAGCGAACTTGAGGATGGCAGCAAGTCAATACTTACCGAGGGAATGTCTTATGTTGTCTCTGATGATTTAAGCTCTCATCGTTCAATTACAGAAAACGGCGTTAAATTAATGATCATCGACGGCGATTTTTTGAAACTGAAATAGTGGACATCTGCCCAAACATTACAATTTAAGCATGGATTTCCGCACACCTAGGCGCATTTTCAACTTTCGCGGGAATGACATTATTTTAAATTTGTCGAAAC
>JAQBFG010000066.1:0-9608 GCA_032123495.1 Candidatus Zixiibacteriota bacterium
GCATCAGCAGTTCTTCTTTTCTGGTAGAACTGCGATTAATATCCATCGCCGGGAAGATACGCCGATCAGAGAGACGACGATCGAGAACCATTTCATTATTACCGGTTCCTTTAAACTCTTCAAAAATAACTTCATCCATTCTCGAGCCGGTTTCTATCAAAGCAGTTCCAACGATTGTCAATGAGCCGCCTTCTTCGATATTTCTGGCGGCACCAAAAAATCGTTTCGGTTTTTGAAGGGCATTACTGTCAACACCACCGGATAAGATTTTACCTGAATGCGGTACTACCGAGTTATGCGCCCGGGCGAGACGAGTGATACTGTCTAAGAGAATAACAACATGATGTTTGTGCTCGACCAGTCTTTTTGCTTTTTCCAGTACCATATTAGCCACCTGCACGTGACGGTCGGCCGGCTCGTCAAAGGTCGATGAGACCACTTCGGCATTAACATTACGCCGCATATCGGTAACCTCTTCAGGACGCTCATCAATGAGAAGGACAATTAATTTCACATCAGGATGATTAGTCGCTATTGAATTGGCTATTTTTTGTAGAATTATCGTTTTGCCTGCTTTTGGCGGTGAGGTGATCAAGGCACGTTGTCCCATTCCAAGCGGTGTCATCAGATCCATGATCCTGGTAGTCAATTCTTCGGTATTGAGCTCGAGTTTAAACGGTGTCTCTGGATACAAAGGCGTCAAATTGTCAAAATGTGTCTTATGCTTGGAAACAGTTGGGTCCTCATAATTAATTGCCTCAATTTTCAACAAGGCAAAATAACGTTCATTGTCTTTTGGGGGACGAACCTGTCCCGAAATAGTATCTCCGGTTCGAAGATCAAACCGTTTGATTTGTGAAGGTGAGACATAAATATCATCCGGGCCGGGCAGATAATTGTAATCCGCCGCACGGAGAAATCCATACCCTTCGGAGAGAACTTCCAAAACGCCTTCGGCAAAAATCATGCCTTCCTTATTGGCTGAAGTAGCCTCCATCACTTTGAAAATAAGTTCTGATTTGCGCAGACCCGATACGCCGGGGATATCAAGTGCCTCGGCGATTTGCAAAAGTTCTGCAATTGTTTTGTTTTTTAGATCGGTTGCAGTCATTTCCGCACCTTTATATTTAGTAATTATTTATTTCCAGATTGTCGGATAGTGTGCCTTACACTTATTTTAATATTTCAACCGGAGCGTCACCCCATAATTTCTCGAGGGCATAGAATTCGCGTGTACTTTCCTTAAAAACATGAACAACAACGTCAACGTAATCAAGAAGCACCCAGCTGCTTCCGCGCATTCCTTCTTTTTGCCACGGCTTAATCCCTTTTGCGCTAAGTCCATCAAAGATACTGTCCGTAATTGCCTGAACATGAACGTCGACCTCACCGCTGACGATAACAAAATAATCGCAAAGAGAGGATAGACCTTTTAGCTTCAGGATTTTTACGTCGTAACCTTTTTTGGAGAGAGCGAGTTTCCCCGCCGTGCGTGCAATAGATAATGGTGTCAATTTCAAACTACTGTTTTTAATCTCCTAATTTTCGGATGGTTTCACCACCGTCAGTTCGTAATCTTTCCCCAGGACCAGAGTGGCGGAAATAGTACGATAATTATTTTCCATTTCCTGATATATAACTTTGTCCGTATCAAAACCTAATTGCTCGGCCAGCAATTTCGCCGCCTCTGTGTTTTCAAGACGGGAAATAATAAATGTCTCGGCAACTTCGTAGGAATCAAAATCATCAACATCCATCACCTTGACTTCCAGCGGCAGTTTAATTCGACCCGGAAGTGCCTTGGCCGCTCGATTAGCCGCGCCATCTTCACCGCAACCATTTAAGATCTGCAATCTGATAACATATTCGGGAGTCTCAATTGTTTTGGAGAAACCGTGTGTGATCCTGATTGCAAAACTGGCCGCATAGATAGCCACCAGTGCAAATATCGCCACAATGGCAAGTTCCAGAAACCTGGAATTGCTCTTTTTCTTTACAGTGGTTCGTCTTCTAATATTATTTTTGTTTTTTGATTTTTTAAACAGCATTTTTTTGAATGATAAAGGCAGGCGTTAAATTATTGTCCAGAGTTTAACCTCCGGTAATTATAATACGGATTATATCTGTTATAAAGATTCTGCGGATAAGTATCAAAACCTGCCGAAAAAGTAAAATTCGGCGAGGGGTGATAATTAAGCTGGATTCCCGGCAAGAAATCTGCCTTTTGTCCGCCGCTGCGATCAAAGATACTGCCCGGGTCATGGGCTATTCCAAGTTTCAAATTCATTGACAATTTTGATGAAAACTCATAAAAAATATTGCTCATATATAAGCCGTTTGAGCCTGATGTGCCACCGCCAGAAAAGAAACTGATTGAATAGGAATGGGTCCATTTCAGTTTGGAAAAATCAATTAGTGAAAAAGGTTGTCCGGCCGGTTTTAATCCGAGGTAATCCTTCTTCATATTGTTGATTTCGGCTTTATCAACCATTTGTGCTGAGGTTGATATCGAAATCAGAAAAATAAATAGTAATGTTATTCCAATAGTCTTTCTCATAAAAATCCCCTCTTGGGCAGGCTTATATTATATAATAAGCCAAATTTTTAATATTTGTCAACTCTTTTAAATGATGTTTGCCTCAAAATTATTTAAAAGGCCAGATGATATTTGCCTGCCCTAACAAAAATTATCGTCAATTTCGGTTCATTGTTTATATAATTAATACAATTGATAACGACGAAATGACTAATTATTTATTAAAATTAATCTCTTTTTCAAGGGATTTAAGCTGCTCAATTGAATTAATTCCGGCTACTTCAATCGGGTTTGAAGCTCTGGTGACAGCGCATTTTTTCCCGTCCTGTTGCAGGATTTTTATGGTATCAGTCAGATAATATTCCTGTTGGCTGTTTTCATTGCCGATTTTTTGTAAGGCATCAAATAGATCACGGCAGTTAAAGCAGAAGGTGCCGCTATTGATTTCATTGATATATTTTATTTCGGGGCTGGCGTCTTTGTCTTCAACAATATCCAATAGGATATTGGAATTTTCTTTTCTGACAATTCGGCCATATCCCGTCGGGTCATCGAATTCGGCTGATAAGCAGGTGGCTGAGGATTGGTTTTTATCATGAATTTCAAATAGTCTTTCTATTGTTTGACTTGATAAAAATGGCACATCACCCGCCGCAACTAAAACTGTTCCATCAAAATTTTTAAATATTTTATGCGTCTGCAATACCGCGTGGCCGGTCCCCAACTGCTCCTTTTGCCAGACAAAATCGACATCAAAGTCAGCCAGCTCTTCGATAACCATTTCACCCTTGAAACCGACAATGACCGCCAAACGATCCAGTGAGAGTTTGGTCATTGTTTCCATCAAAATTCGGATCAATGGTTTATTATTTATACAATGCAGGACTTTCGGCAGGTCTGATTTCATTCTTTTACCTTTTCCGGCGGCAAGAATGATGGCGGCTTTTTTATTGGTCATCTTGATATTAAGATTTTATAATTTTGTTGTTTTGGTCTACCAAAATAATTTTTGGTTGATGACCACTGGTTTCATTTTCATCCATCAGGCCATAACAGATCACAATAACGATATCTCCGGTTTGACCTTTGTGAGCGGCGGCGCCGTTGAGGCAGATCACTCCCGATCCGGCTTCTCCTTCGATAGCATAAGTTACCAAGCGATTACCATTGGTTACATTTAGAACATGCACTTTTTCAAACGGAGCAATACCGGCCGCTTTCATAAGGTCGGTATCAATGGTTAATGAGCCTTCATAATTGAGATTGGCTTCAGTAACCACGGCACGATGTATTTTCGATTTACAGACTGATATCAGCATTTGTCCTACCTAAAAAATCCAATTATATAACAACGCAATAATATAATAGTTTCCGAATCTTTGGCAAGAGGGTATTTGTTTAGTGTGGAATATTTATAAGTAATTAATAGCTAAGGGGTTATATGACTATCTCTTTTTTTCTAATTCACTTTTAAGAAAATCTATGACTTTAACCGGAGTTGGATCAATCTTATTTATTATGGCCAGATAGTATGATATGAAGTCACCAATCTGAATAAGAGAGAAAATCCTCAAAAGAGAGTTCTCACCTTGCGCCGAAACTTCCACTACTTCGACATTCTGCTTTGAAATAATATTTTTTACAATCGACATTCGTTCGCTGATTTGAATATGATCGTCGCTAGAGCGAAGGAAGATCACAATAAGTTTATCTTTATAGCTCTTGATGATGTTCCATCCGACCAATTCATTATGATTGAATTCAGCAAACTGGTTATTATAGGCAAGACATTTAGCGTTTTCACAAATCTGACCTTTCCACCGGGTGCCAACCGTATCGGTCAATTCCGGGCCGGAGTAAATAATCGGAATCTTACCGTAAATCTTTTCGGCAATTGCTTTAGCCCGGTTATTGTCAGACTCAACTTCAGCGGCATATAGTTCGCGATAGTTTTTTAACCCGGTAATTAAGGTGGATATCTCTTCTGAGACATCATTGATAAAACCGAGTTTGGCCATAAGAAAAAGAAGCGGCACAAATGAATATCCCAAAGCGGTGCGGGGGGGATAGCCGACCGGAAGCTGTATCAATGGCAGATTATTGGCTTTGGCAATTTGACCGACCTTCCCGCCGGTACTGAAACAGACTATTTTGGCTTTTTTCGCCTGAGCCTCGTTAAGTGCCGCAAGAGTCTCTTCCGTATTGCCTGAATATGAAGAGATAACAACCAGCGTATCTTCATTTACAAAACCGGGGAGAGTGTAATGACGACAGACAACTAATGGAACCTCAAGTTTTCCGGCGAGATAGGTTCTTACCGTATCGCCACCAATGGCCGAACCACCCATTCCGGCAACAACAATATTTTTTATATTTGAAAATTTATCTGTATCGATCTGAATTTTCGAACCGATTTCGGCAGCTACAATCAATTGTTCCGGGAAGCTATAGATCTTATTATACATTCCATCAGGATCAATTTTTTTCATATCTTCAATTGAATTGAGCAAAATTATTCTCCGGCCAATAAAGAGATGTTGAATTCGGTCAGCCTTTTTTCGACATCTTTCACGTTTGATAATTTCATGATATCATCGGCCAATAATCTTACCTCTTCAATCTCCATCTTTGCGATTATTTCCGAGGTCCGGTTTAACTGTGAGGGGTTCATCGATAACTGATCGATCCCAAGTCCGATAAGCAACGGAATAGTAAGAGGATTGCCCGCCATCTCGCCGCAAACGGTTACCGGGATATTATGTTTATGAGCCGCCGTTATGGTATTTTTTATCAAACTCAAAACTGATGGGTGAAATGAATTAAAAAGGCCAATAAGTTTCTGGTTGTCGCGGTCGGTGGCGAGAGTATACTGAGTCAGATCATTTGAGCCGATTGAAAAGAAATTTACTTTAGATGCCAGCATATCGGCCATTATAGCCGCCGACGGAACTTCGATCATGATACCAATTCCTATTTTTGAATTAAATTTAATTTTGTTTTTTCTTAATTCAACCATTGAGCGTTTTATCTGGCCGAGGGCCCGATTAAGTTCGCGTAGATCGGTAATCATCGGCAGCAGGATTTTGATATTTCCTCGATTGGAAGCTCTCAATATGGCGCGAATCTGATCCCTGAAAATTCGCGGATTCCCAAGTGAAGCTCTAATACCGCGCCAGCCAAGAGCGGGATTATTTTCCGGGACCGCATTTTGGTCTTTGAGAAATTTATCGGAACCGAGATCAAAAGTTCTAATGACCAACTCCTGCGGGTAATACTGTTTTGCCACCGAATCATAAACTTCAAACTGCTCATCTTCTGATGGAAAGTGCCCCTGCTGCAAATAAAGAAACTCGGTCCGATATAAACCGACACCGATATTATGCGACGATAGAATCTTGTCTATCGGGCCGGGGATATTAATATTGGCGGCGACATTTATTTCAACCTTATCTTTTGTCTTTTGTGGAAAATTGGGTAATTTTTTTAGCTGGGTTATTGGAAGTTCTTTGAGTTCGGCTCCCTTTTTCCTGATTTGATTCCATTCATCTTTGGGGGGATTGATAGTAATTTGTCCTTTTTCACCATCAACTATCAATTTATCGCCGGAACGGATTTTCATGTGAACCTGTCTGACGCCGGTAACAGTTGGGATAATAAGTGATCGTGCAATCAGAGCCATATGAGAGTTGGGACTGCCTTCGGCGGTGACAATTGCGCGCGCGTCACGTTCAAAAAGATTTAAAACTTCGGCCGGCGTAAAAAGCCTGCCGACAAAAATACAATCTTTGGAAAATTGCGACAACTCGCTTTCAGATTGTCCGGTTAAATATCGTAAAACTCGGTGGGAAACCGCTTCAATATCGGTTACCATCTGACGCATGTAAGGATCACGCGACCGTTGCAGAGGCAAAAGGTTATTTTCAACTTGCATGCTGTAAATATATGCCGCACTCTTATGTGTCTTTTTGATTTCGTCTTTGACTTTATTTAAAAATGCGGTATCTGATGCAATTAGAACCTGAGAATCAAATATTTTTGCGACCGGACCGCCGATTTTTGCGTCGGCTGTTTTCTGACACTTGCTTAGTTCTTCGAGAGTTTTTTTCACGGCGATATCGAGCTGGGACATTTCATTTTCAATTTGATTATCCTCTATTGTCCGTTCCTCGATTGATTGTTCCCACCTGTAAATAACACGGGCGATACCATAGGCAATACCGGGCGAAGCCGAGATACCTTTTATGATGACTGTTTTTTTATCTATTATCATAATTATATACTTATATACGGTAGCGTGCAAATTGATCCGGATAAAAAAACAAATTACAGGTATTTCAAATCGCCAAATCCTGAACCAACCAGTTGGACCAAATCCTTCACCGCCTCTTTTTCATCCTCACCATCAGCAAAAATAATTAGTTTTGAGCCCATCTCCGCCGCCAGCATCATAACTCCCATAATAGACTTGCCATTTACTTTAAGTCCGTTTTTCTCGATGAAAATCTCGGATTTAAATTTAGAGGCGTGGCTGACAAACATGGCTGCCGGTCGAGCGTGCATGCCGAGCCTATTACTGACTGTTGTCGTATCTTGTGTCATTTATTATGATAAATCTAAAATATATCTTTTGCCAGATAATTCTTTCACAATTCCTTTTAACTCCAGCGCCAGAAGAATCGGCATTAAATCCGTTACCGGTTTGTTTATTTCACGAGACATAATATCTATATGTATAGGGTTTTCATCAAATAAATCAACAATCATTTTTTCTGATTTTGTTAATTCCAATTCTTTTTGGAGTTTAACAATTTTCAAATTCCCCTTAAGTCGCGGTAATTGTTCAAAAAGGTCCTCCACCGAAGTTAAAATCGCGGCACCTTCTTTAAGAAGTCGGTTGGTTCCCTTACTGGTGGCAAGTCGCGGTGAACCGGGAACCGCAAAAATTTCGCGATTCTGTTCCAGAGCATGATTCGCAGTCGAAAGCGCACCCGATTTTTCGGCCGCCTCAATAACTATTATGGCTTGTGATAGCCCTGATATAATTCTGTTTCGTCTCGGGAAATTTGGACCGTTCGGAATTGTCCCTGGTAAAAACTCAGATATAATAGCGCCTGAATCAACTATTTTTCGCGCAATTTCTCTACCTTCAGGGGGGTAGATAATATCAAGCGATGAGCCAAAAACCGCCAGAGTCCGCCCATTGGCTTTAAGGGCTCCGCGATGAGCGCAAGTATCAATTCCCCGTGCCATTCCAGACACAACTGTTATGCCATTTTCGGCCAAAGCTGCCGCAGTGTTCTCAGCAAAGATTCGGCCGTTTTCGGAGGCCGATCTTGAGCCGACAATCGCGATAGAATTATTATCTGCCTCGGTAAAAGTGCCTTTATAAAACAGATGAACAGGCGGATCATGGATATTTTTTAGGGCGGTCGGGTAATCCAGATCAGAGTAAAGGAAATAACTCCAATCGAGTTTTTCGATTCTATCGGCGATTTCCTCGGCTGCTTTTCGATTTTGGTTATCTTTGATTCGCGAGGCAGTCGCGCGGCTAATTCCCGGAATATTGGCTAAAAGACCGACCGGGCTGCTTAATACTTTTTCGGGAGAGCCGACAGATGCAATCAACTGGTGAATTCGTTTTACCCCAATACCGTCAATTTGGCCAAGGACAATTAAATCAATTAACAGTTCTTTTCTATTTTTGTCTGTCGAGCTCATATTCAATTCGTTTTAAAAGCTCATTCTTGCCGGCTTTGGTAATCCCTGAAAAAGTAATATAATCATCTTTCCGCTTTTTTAATATCTTTTTTAGATCACTTTCTTCAATCAGATCGATCTTGTTTAATACCAGTAGATACGGTCGCTTCGCCAGATTTGAATCAAAATTTGATAACTCAGTTTTTAGCAATTCTAATGTTTCGTCGATTTTTCCCTCAAAGATGTCTATCAAATAAATTATCACCCTGGTTCTTTGAATATGTTTTAAAAACTGAATACCAAGACCTTTTCCATCTGATGCTCCTTCAATTATTCCCGGAATATCAGCCATCACAAATGATTTGAAATCCCTCAGTCCAACAATCCCCAGATTTGGAATCAAGGTTGTAAATGGGTAGTCGGCTACTTTGGGGCGGGCATCAGAGAGTACCGAAAGCATTGTCGATTTTCCGGCATTAGGTAGTCCCACCAATCCGACATCGGCCAGTAGTTTTAATTCAAGCGAAACCTTGAATGATTGCCCCGCGCGTCCATCCTCAGCATTGCGGGGTGTCTGATAAGTTGATGTTTTAAAATGGTCATTGCCATGCCCGCCGCGGCCGCCTTTGGCAATAACATACTCCTTATTTTCATCACTTAGATCGGCAATAATTGTTCCATCTTCGAGATTTTTGATAATTGTTCCCTGAGGAACCAGAACTATTACATGCTTGCCCGAACGGCCGGTTTTTAATGCACCATCGCCGGGACGGCCGTTTTCAGCTTGTATTTTTTTTTTTGTATCTGAAATCAAGCAGGCTGGAAATATTGCTGCTGGCGACAAATATAACATTGCCACCCCGTCCGCCATCGCCGCCGTCAGGTCCGCCCTTGTTGATAAATTTCTCGCGGCGAAACGAGATACATCCGGGGCCGCCGTTTCCGGCAGTAACCTCTATTTCTGTGTAATCTATAAACATATATTTATCCTGATATTAATATCCAAAAAGGAAACAACTGTATCAATAATAAAACAGTATTGGAACCTTTTTTCTTTAGTAATTAAGTATGATTATAAGATCGGGTCAATCACTTTTTAATGTAATCAGCCAGCCTTTGTCTGAATTCATTGCGGTCAATATCTTTCTCGAGCATCCCATTAAAAGCAATAGATATTTGGCCGGTTTCCTCTGATACCACCACCGTGACAGCATCGGATACTTCGGTAATACCAATAGCCGCCTTATGGCGCATCCCGAATAATCTTCGATAACGCGGAATCTGGGTCAAGGGAAGAGTACAGGCGGCAGCGGCAATTTTTTCACCCTGAATAATAGCGGCGCCGTCATGAAGCGGGGTATACGGTGTAAAAAGG
>JAQBFG010000067.1:0-6345 GCA_032123495.1 Candidatus Zixiibacteriota bacterium
TGAGCCGTTCCTTGAGTTTCGCATCGCAAAGAGCGGCGGTGGTTTCCCTGTGCAGCCAAGTGATGATTTTCTGCGGGGTCCCGGTCGGCGATCAGATCGATGACTCCAATGGAGCCCGATCTGTAGGGAACATGGGGCATGCGAATTTGCGCCAAGCTTAGGAACAGCGCTGTGGCCATATGCCCATTGGTTCCGTTGCCACCGGAAGCATAAAAGCACATGATGCCGAAAGGGTGGCCGGTATCATAAGCAACAGGGGATTTAGCTGAATAGCGACAGCCAATGAGCCCAGGATCGGTAAAATCATTTCAGTCGTGGCAGTATTGGAGGTCAGCTCGGTCAGAAAAGTCATCATCAGGCAAATTCCGCCTATTATCAATATCGGTGAAAAATGGCCAAAACCTGTTAATTGTCCGCCCATCCAGGTCGCCAATCCGGATTCCATAAAACCGCTAGCGAGCGCAAAACCGCCCCCAAAAAGAATAACGATCCCCCATGGCAATTTGACCGCCGTTTTCCAATCCATTATCTTCCCTCCTTTTTTATGACGGGAAGGAATTAGGAATAACAGCAAAGCAACAAATATAGCTATTGTGCCATCATCAATAAATCCCGAGACCGGCATTACCGATGTCCAGCCCGGCAAGACAAATTCACCAATATTGATATTTTTCCTGAATAACCAAAGGAGAGCAAGTAGAATAAAGGCGATCAGAACAACCGTCTCTTCGTATCCAATTTTGCCCAGATGGCGATATTCTTCTCTAAAAAGAGACCGGTCGGCATTTATAGTTTGTTTCTCGGAAACATACATCCAGACTAAAAGCCGCCAGGCAATAAATAGAAATATAATTGCGAAAGGAAAACCAAAGGCAAACCATCCGGCAAATGTTATCTCCGGCGCCTGTGGAAAATAGATTTTTATTATTCTGGTAAATGATAGATTAGGCGGGGTGCCGATTAAAGTGGCAACACCTCCAATTGACGCCGAATACGCAATTCCGATTAAAAGGCCAACCGACAGTTTGGAAACAGTTTTACTATCAGCATTATCTTCCAGTCTGGCAATTATTGCCATCGCTATAGGAATCATCATCATCGTTGTGGCGGTATTGGAAATCCACATCGATAAAAAAGCGGTCGCCGTCATAAATCCCAAAATAACTTTGGAAGGACTGGTCCCGACCATCATTATAATTTTCAGAGCAATCCGCTTATGCAAATTCCATTTCTGCATCGCCAGAGCAACTATAAACCCGCCGATAAATAAAAATATGATATGATTAAAATATATCGGGGCAACATCTTTGCCTTTCATAATGCCCAAGAAAGGAAATAACACAACCGGCAGCAAAGCAGTGGCCGCAATCGGTATTGCCTCGGTAATCCACCAGATTGCCATCAAAATGGCAACCGCAGCAGCCCTGGTAACAAGCGGGTTGTCCGGATCAAGGTCAAAAAACAGAAGTAGTATCAATGCCAGAACAGGACCAAGAATTAATCCGAGTTTATTTTTCATTGGGCTGATATCCAAATTAATTTAATTAGCAACTCGTCGGAAATAAAAGCAGGGCTATATTATGAGGCAAGTTAAAAATCAATTATAAAAGCCGGCCCATCAACAGACCGGCTAAATCAGATAGACTTTTACTATTCAATCGGAATAACGGTATAATCTGTTGGGAAAAAGTTTGC
This sequence comes from Candidatus Zixiibacteriota bacterium, assembly GCA_032123495.1. Classification (GTDB taxonomy): domain Bacteria; phylum Zixibacteria; class MSB-5A5; order GN15; family PGXB01; genus JAAERC01. The sequence continues at coordinate 1,696 of JAQBFG010000067.1, forward strand.
CGAGATATTAACATTATTAAAATTAATCACCGTCCTGGTCGGCTCTTCCTCGCCATCTACTCTGGCGAGCCAAATCCCTCTGACATCAAGATGGATAGTGTTAAACCCCTCCGTTACCGGAAACACTTCTGTCCAACACAAGGGAGAGTCAGGATTATATTGCGATATCTCAGAATAAGTCCGATCCGGTTCCAATTCCGCTTTGCCTGGTATTGCATCATACAACCTGTAAACCAGATTGTAAGTCTCCGAATACACAACAAGAGAGAAACTTACCGATGCCCAGCCATCATCTGGCGCCATGAAATACAAGGTACCAAGGGTGCTCCAGGAATACGAGACATCAATCGATCTGGAATTATAATGTACCCATGAAACTCCCGGACTGGCGGCAAATTCGCATGGTTCCGGACCTGCCTTGTATTTGTAGTTTATTAGATAAACAACGTCAAGGATGTTTATAGCTTCATCGCAATTAACATCACCATTGTCCTGTGCAATGGCATCCGGCAAAACAGAAATTGCCAGAAATACCAACATAACTAGGGCGGTAAACTTTTTCATAGTTCCTCCAGAAAATAGGTTTTCCCCTAATTGGGAATATGTTTTAATTTGGCCTTCACAAAGTTAGATAATTATGAAATATGTTTAAAGTATACTTGTCTATCCTAAGTATGTCAAGCAAAGATTACTTTAAATAAAAAACAGGGGGCGATAACCCCCTGCGGATTCAATAAATTATATAGATAACATCAATACATCTAAATATTTAAATCGGATACTCAACAGCGGCGAACCACTCGAGTTCGATCTCCTCAAAAAGTGAATCGCGTTTTTTGCAGTCTCCAAAAAACTCAAGCTCACCGGAGGTCAGATTTTCCCCGTTGATCTTTTTATCAGCAAGCTCGGCCAATTTGTTAAAATCAGCATAATGTTCAGCCAATCTTAATTCAGCATAATCGCGAGCCGCCCAGGTCGAGATCAAAAACTGCCAATCGGAGGCCGACAGAAGCATCAATTCTCTCGCCGTTTGTTTTAATATCTCAACCGTTTCCAAATCAATACCATCTTTATTGGCGACATAGTGCCTGGCCAACTGACACATTTTATCTTCGGCTTTATAAATATGTTTCCAGGTCCACTCATTATCTTTATTTAACCAGATATAATGATGTCCACCCTCGCCCCAGCTTCCTTCCGGAATCGATATAATCTCGGTCGGTTTGACACGATCAATATGTTCGCTCAAGAATGTATTCTCAATCTCATCGCTTTCACAAATATTCTTGATAACTTCTTTCAAGAACAGTGGTCCCTCAAACCACCAATGGCCGAACAGTTCGGCATCGTAAGGAGCCATTAAAACTCCGGTCCTGCCCGACTCTTTGTAATATCCGGTTAAGATATCATTTACTTTTCCGGCGAAATGAGATGCGTTTTCAGGAGTTCTTGCAAATGCTTCTTTCCGATTATATTCCTTCTTGTCGGCCAGATCTGCTTTTACCGACGTTACCGCCCAATAGCGATGCCCCCCCGGGAACCGTTTTTTATGAAAATCAAGATAGTTGCCATCGCCGGGATAACCATGTTCACCAGACCAGACCAGAAGACCTGTTTCCGGGTCGCGAGTAAAAATTGTCGCTGGTTTTTTTCCCTCGGCGGCCGAGCTGATCAGGTACAATTCTCGTGGCGTTTTTTCAGAATCAATTTCACGAGGTTTGTATTGTGATTCAAATTGTCCCCACAAACGCTTTAATGCCTCAAACCGATCAAAATAGACACCTATCGATTTACCACCCTGCAGCAAGGCCGAATCGACAATAAAGAAATCAAGGCCATTTTCAGACAGGAATTCATCGACTCCTTTACGAGAATACGTTTCGGTTTTGCCGTTTATCGGCACCGGAGGAGCCCAGTCGTAGCGGGGTCGATAGGCGCATTCGGGGAGCCAGATACCTTTTGGGTCGCGGCCAAAATGTTTTTTGTAATTTTTTACAGCCATTTTAACTTGAGCCTGAACAGACTCATCGCGTGACAAAAGCGGGAAATATCCGTGAGTAGCGCCGCAGGTCATAATCTCAAGATAACCATCATCCTGAAGTTTGCGAAGTTCACCAATAATATCGCGATTTATTGCCTGAAAATTTTCATAAGTCTCTTTATAAAACTTTTCCCATTCCTGGGCCGTAGCCAGCATATTTTTTTGACTGTATTTATGGAACTCTTCAGCATCAAGTCCGGCCGATTTCACTTTCATCTTGAGATACTCGCCGAATTCAATCTTAAACGATTCGTCGGCTAACTGTTCGCACAAAACCGGTGAGATATCAATGGTCAATTTTGGCTTGTATCCTTCGGCAACAAGTTCATTGATCGCTGCAACTAATCGCATATAGGTTTCACCCGCCGCTTCATTAAGCCAATCCATTCCATGCGGCCATTTGCCGTGATCAATCACATAAGGCAGATGATTATGTAAAACAAAGGCAAAATATCCTTTAGTCACTTTTTTCGTCTCCATTCCCGGAAGTTTCAAATCCGATTTTCCCGGCGTGTAAGGCATCGGGTCCGCCCGGGATTTTTATTTCGCCGAACTGTTTTTCAAATTTCTTAAGATTATCTTCAAGGGTTTTATGTAATAATTTGGCATGAGCCGGAGTCATAATTATTCTGGCCTGAACCTTGGTTTTGGGCGCGCCGGGCATTATCCGGGCAAAATCAAGGATCATCTCAGTTCCCGAATGAGCGATCATCACCATATTAGCATAAATTCCCTCAGCTTCTTTTTCGCCGAGTTCGATTTTTAGCTGCTGCGGTTTCATCTGCATATTTTTATCTCCTTCATTTCCCTTGTTAGACGAATTGCTTTTTTATATATTGGCAAAAAGTTTAAACAATATAGATTAAAAGTTAATTATATGTCAATTAAACCTGAAAACATAGAAAAAATAATTGCCAATTTTGGTAAAGCGAAAATTCTGATTCTTGGCGATATCATGCTCGACGAATATCTTTATGGTGATGTCGGTCGGATATCTCCGGAAGCACCGGTCCCTGTGGTTGATATCAAAGAAGAACAATTAAAGCTGGGCGGCGCCGCTAATGTCGCCAATAATATTACCACTCTTGGCGATGAGCCGATTCTGCTGGGAATCGTTGGCGAAGATGACGCTTCAGTCAAATTATCGCAACTATTAAAACAATGCCGTATCAGCCGCGATTTTCTTATTAATGATCCAGAGCGCAGGACCACTATTAAAACCAGAATTATGGCCCAATCACAGCAGATCGTTCGCGCCGACCGCGAGGACACAAAAGATATCTCAGAAAATATTGAAAAAATTATTCTGACTCGTTTTATGTCAGTTATTGACTCAATCAAGGCGATAATAATATCTGATTACGGAAAAGGCGTTATAACTGCATCTTTATTGGAAAAACTTATTCCAATTTGTAAAGAGAAAAATATTTTTATCGCAGTCGATCCAAAAGAATCAAATTTCTTTAATTATAAAGGGGTCTCGGTGGTTACTCCTAACCACCATGAGGCTGGATTTGTTGCCGGACGCAGAATTGTGACTGAAAATGATTTAAAAATTGTCAGCCGGATTCTATTAGACAAATTACAGGCCGATTCTCTTCTGATAACCAGAGGCAGCGAAGGGATGGCTCTGTTCACTGCCGATGATCAAGTCGATTATTTCCCGACCGTTGCCCGCAAAGTTTTTGACGTTACCGGTGCTGGAGATACCGTTATCTCAGTTTTTGTTTCAGCGATTGCAGCCGGGGCGACATTACAGGAAGCGGCCTTAATCTCCAACTGCGCCGCCGGTGCGGTAGTGGCGGAAATCGGCACTGCGGCAATAACGAGCAAACAGTTGGCGCAAGAGTTTAAAGATAACTTCATAGATTGAAATAAAATTAAAAGAAAAAGATGCCAAATAAAACCAAAAATATATTCACTTCTTCTGATAAGAAAGCTATTGCCATCCTCTTAAATGGTTTGAGGAAAAAACGGAAGCGGATCGTTTTCACCAACGGCGTTTTTGATATTCTGCACTATGGCCATATTAACTATCTGGCCAAAGCAAAAGAGATGGGCGATATTTTGATTGTTGGACTCAATCGCGATAGTTCGGTTAAAAAATTCAAATCAAAAGATCGGCCGCTTCAAAATGAAATGGACCGCGCCAGGATATTAACAGCGCTGCAGGCAGTTGATTATGTGATCTTATTTTCTGAAGAAACTCCGGCCAAACTGATTGAGATGGTTAAGCCAGATATTTTGGTTAAGGGTGCCGATTATAAAATCTCAGAAATAGTCGGGGCCAAATTTGTCAAATCATATGGCGGAGAAGTCAAACGGATCAAATTTGTCAAAGGTCGCTCATCAACTGACATCATCAAAAAGCTGAACAGCTAATAGCATTCAATAGATTTTTCTATTTAAACGGATTGTTTTCTAATTTTATAGATGGTGTTTCTATATTCGGTTTGGTTAATGGTCTTATCTTTCCTGCCGCAAATGGCGCCCCAATATAACGCCCCTCTTTGGCAACGGTTACAAAACCGGCGCCTTGATTCGGTATCCAGTCAAATAAATAAGACACATTAATGGTTGTGTCATTAGCTATAATTATAGTGTCAACG
>JAQBFG010000068.1:0-70882 GCA_032123495.1 Candidatus Zixiibacteriota bacterium
CCGGTGGCACCAAAAAAATAGGGAAGCCCGTCTCCCCTCACGTTAACGGGCTTCCCCTGCCTCGAGAAAAGAACGCATCACCTATGGAAGGCAATACTAAGAACGCCGAACAACAAAGGATTTTTGTTTTATATTTTATTAACTGTCAACCATACCAAATGTATAGCAAGAGCAGTGCCAGACTGTTATTTGGCAGAGTACACTCGATTTATCTGATTGATTTTAAATTACTTACGAGGAAAATAAAAATTATCGATATAAATTGAAAAAACTCAAATTCGTATGATTATACGAGTCTGCTTATACGAATTATGCTAACTGCTTTATAATCAACAGGCTTATTGAAAACGATAAATTATACGGCAATCGTATGTATTGACGATTTGAAAAACCAACATTTATCAGGAGCGCCCTTCATTCTTCAGGACCTACGGCATGGCTCCTGACCTACAAGACTAAAAAACTATCGTATCGCTCCGTTTTGGTCCGGTTGAAACCAGCGCAATCCCGACATTGAGGCTGTCGGCCATATAATTAACATATTTTTGGGCATTCTCCGGCAAATCTTCAAATTTTGTCAATCCTGCTGTCGGTTTGTCCCACCCGTCGAGTTCCTCATAGACCGGTTTGATATCCCAGAGGTCAGATAGATCAAGCGGGACCTCGGATAAAGTTTCACCGTTCAATTTATAGCCGGTGCAGACTTTGATTTTGTCGAAACCATCGAGCACATCAAGTTTGGTGATCGCAATTTTATCGACCCCATTGATCCGGCAGGCATGTTTCAATGAAACAATATCAAGCCACCCGCAACGACGCGGTCGTCCGGTGGTGGCACCATATTCACAACCAGCTTCACGAAGACGAGTACCTGAATCATCAACCAGTTCAGTTGGAAATGGTCCCCCGCCGACTCTGGTAGTATAGGCCTTGACAATACCAACGACTTCATCGATCATTTTCGGTCCGATCCCAAGTCCGGTCAGCGCCCCGCCAACGGTGGTATTTGATGAGGTCGCAAAGGGATAAGTGCCGAGATCAATATCAAGCATCGCACCTTGTGCGCCTTCGTACAGAATCGATTTTCCGGCTTTATGATGGTTCTCAAGATCGATTGAAACATTAGTAACGCATGGTTTAAAAATCGGGGCCAGTTTTATCATATCGTCGTATATTTTTTCAAGGTTGGCCCGATCATCATCGGACCCGGTCAGATATTCGCCCTTTATTTTTTTCTGATACTCCAGTTTTTTCTTTAATCTTTCCGGGGCGTACAGGTCAGCCATCCTGACTCCACAGCGGCTAATTTTATCGCGATAGGCCGGTCCGATACCGCGAAGTGTCGTGCCAAGACCATCACCGCCCCGCTTTTTTTCCTCGATTTCATCTATCAACTTATGGTACGGCATCACCAGATTAGCGGCCGACGAAATAAATAAGCGATCCTTAGTGTTAATTCCCTCGGATTTAAGTGCCTCAAGTTCCTCCATTAACCCGAACAGATCAAGAACAACTCCATTGCCGATATAGCAAATCTTATCTTCGTGGGTCACTCCCGATGGTATCAGATGAAGAATCAGTTTTTTATCTTTGGTAATAATTGTGTGTCCGGCATTGGCGCCACCCTGAAAACGAGCGATAACATCAGCTTTTTCGGCCAACATGTCAACCACCTTGCCTTTGCCTTCGTCGCCCCACTGGCATCCGACCACAATTGTGTTCTTACTCATCTATCTATCTCCCAAAATTATTAATTTCATTTTGTAGCAACCGTCTTGTTGATCCATTTCCAGAGCTCTATACGGCCAATCCCTGACAGCGATGAAAAAGGAATCGGCTCAATTCCAAAATCTTTTTTGATGGCATTGACTTTGCCCATCAATTTACTCTTACTCAATTTATCAGCTTTTGTAAGCGCAATGGTAAATTCTATTTTTTCTGTTTGAAGCCAGTTGATCAGCATCAAATCATCATCATTAGGTTCGCGACGGCAATCAAGCAAAAGTATCAAACCGTTCAAATTCTTTCGTGCCTGAAAATAAGATTCGACCATCCGGCCCCACTCATTTCTATCTTTCTTCGAAGCTTTGGCAAAACCGTAGCCGGGAAGATCAACAAAATAGTAAGCCTCATTTATCAGGAAAAAATTCATCAGTCTGGTCCGCCCCGGTGTTTTCGAGGTTTTGGCTAATTTCTTCTGGTTAACCAGCCGATTGAGAAGAGTTGATTTGCCGACATTGGACCGCCCGGCGAAAGCTATCTGAGCCAGACCGTCGGATGGAATTTTCCCAACATCTTTATAGGAACAAAAAAAAACCGCGTTTACTGTCATTTTTATTAATACGTAATTTATTTAAGCGTCTATTTATAACAAATTATTAATCTTAAAAACAGACTTATTTTTTGTCTGATTTATTTCTTTTTATTATCTTTTTGCTTTCAGCTTTTTTGCCCATCAAATCATCAAATGCGATCTTTATGGCATCATCGACCTTATTCATCGGTATCAGGTTGATTCCTTTTAAAAGCTCTTTGGGGAGGTCAGGAAGATCCTTTTTATTTCTGGCCGGGATCGCAACATTGGTTATACCGGTCCGTTTGGCCGCCAAAAGTTTTTCATTGAGACCACCGATGGCCAGAATATCACCGGTTAGAGTAACTTCACCGGTCATGGCAAGATTTGATTTTAATGGTTTACCGGTAACTATTGATAAAATCGCCAGTAGGATAGTTATTCCTGCCGATGGACCATCTTTGGGAACCGCACCTTCCGGGACATGCACATGAATCTCAATTTGCTCAAAGAAGTCCGGTTCCAGTCCATATTTTTTTGCATTACTGCGAATATATGACAATCCTGCCGAAGCTGACTCCTGCATCACTTCACCAAGTTTGCCGGTCAGGGTCAATTTTGCATGGCCTTTCATAGTACTGACTTCGATCGGCATCACCTCACCACCTGCTTCGGTCCAGGCAAGACCAACAGCATACCCCGGACATGGTTTGGTCTTAATATCAGTTGACATAAACCGAGGAACACCAAGATATTTTGAAACAGATTTTTTTCCAATCTTATATTTTTTCTTGTTACTTCCTTCGGCAAGCTTCTGAGCGATCTTGCGCATCACCGAATTTAGTTGCCGCTCGAGTTCTCGAACACCCGATTCTCTGGTATAGTACCTGATGATATCGCCCAGGGCGTCATTGGTAAATTCGGAGCTTATTTTCCACAATCCCAATTCTTTCTTTACCTTCGGCAGGAGAAACTTGCGAAAGATCTGCGCTTTTTCAAATTCAAGGTATCCGGGCAAACGGATAATTTCCATCCGGTCTCTTAATGCCGGAGGGATTCCATCCATTGAATTAGCGGTTGTGATAAACAGTACCCCGGAAAGATCAAAATCGAGTTCGAGATAATTATCTGAAAATGCAAAATTCTGTTCCGGGTCCAAAACTTCCAGCAGTGCCGAGGCCGGATCGCCACGGAAATCCGCGCCGATTTTATCAACTTCATCGAGCAAAAATAGCGGATTGGAAGAGCCAGCCTTTCTTAACAACTGAATAATACGTCCCGGCAACGAACCGATATAGGTTCGACGGTGTCCGCGAATTTCGGCCTCATCATGAATTCCACCCAGTGACATTCTGACAAATTTTCTGTCGAGTGCCCGGGCGATTGACCGACCGACCGAAGTTTTGCCAACCCCGGGAGGACCGACTAAACACAAAATCGGACCGCGCACCTTGCCAGCCACTTTTAAAACAGCAAGATGTTCCAAAATTCTCTTTTTCGGTTTATCCAAACCATAATGATCGCCGTCAAGAATCGATTTGACCTCGGCAAAATTGGTGCGATCTTTGGTAACAATATTCCATGGCAAGGCCAGCACCCAGTCGATATAACTTCTTACCACAGCCGATTCGGCTGAGTATGGATGCATCTTCGAAAGCTTTTTAATTTCTTCTTCGGTTTTTTCTATGACCTCATCAGAGGCATCAATTTGGGCCAGTTTATCGCGAAGGTCCTTGACCTCATTGGTCGCTTCATCGGATTGCCCCAGCTCTTCCCTGATTGCCTTGAGCTGTTGCTTGAGATAAAACTCTTTTTGATCTTTTGACAACGATTCCCGAATCGTCCCATCAATTTTCTGCTCAAGATTTAAAATTTCTATTTCCGAGCGAAGGATTTCAGATATTTGTGAGAGCTGCTCCTTAACAGAATCCAACTCAAGTATCACCTGCTTCGCTTCCATCTTCATCAGAATATGAGCCGCAATAGTATCGGCCTGTCGCTGATACCCTTCAACAGAAGGCATCGACAAGAGAACCTCCTCCGGTATCCTTCGGTTAAGTTTCACATATTGAGTGAACAGCTCTTTGACCATCCGGGACAAAGCCTCGGTTTCTTTATCTCTTGAATTATCAGGCGGTACAATCTGTAATCGTGCGGAATAAAATCCGCCGGTTTTTTTGTAAGTTTTTAATCGACATCTGATAAGTCCCTCAACCAAAACCTTTAATGTTCCATTTGGTAACTTCATAACCTGAAGTATCCGGGCCACAACTCCAACCGGATGAAGGTCTTTTAGGGTGGGACTTTCGGTCGCCGGTTCTTTTTGAGCACAAAGTAAAATCAGCTTATCGAGAACCATCGCTTCATGCAAAGCCGAAATTGTAAACTGACGTCCCACGAGGAGGGGATAAATCATATGCGGTAGAATGACAATATCTCGCAAAGGTAAAACCGGTAGTGAGGCTTTTACGTCAATTTTCTCTTCATTATATTCAATCTTCATTTTCTTTTCCTAAAATTTCCAGTTCCATCATATTAAAATTACAACCTGCAATCTAAGCAATTCGCGGCCTGATGGTGAGGATTTTTTTACAAAAATATATCCCCGGGCAAAAAAGTGATTTTGACCCCGAGGATAATAATAATTGAATATTCAGATTAATACAATATTATCACATATTCCTTACACTCCAACCGGTTGAGTTTGAGCTTGAGATTGGCCTGATTTTTTGAGAAGTTCTTCCTTTTCAAGGTATATTTTCTCGAGAGAGATATACATTTCAGCCAGCTTTTTATTGGCATCAGACAATATTTCAATCAAATCGCCAACCTCTAATTCAAGATACTGGGCCAGCTTAATAGACTGAACAATAGACTCTTTCCTGATTTTATTCAGATCATCTTCTTTAATTTGGAGGTTTTTTGATATCTCCTGAATAAATTCAATATTCTGCTCGATATCAGGATAATAGTCATCAAAGGGACCAAGTGTGAGTCGGTCGGCCAATGCAATAATATTGTTAAAAGTGGAATCCTCCTGAATAATCCCAGTATTATCGCAGTCATGATGATTCTGAACGGCAAAAGTAAGTTTTGTCGGAAGGTTCCATGATTCAACAAGTTCGGCCCCAACATCGCAATGAGTACAACCAAGCAATTTCTTTTCGGCCTCAAATAAGCCTTTGCCTGATTGTCTCATCTCATTAAGAACCTTCTCATATTCATCCTTAAAATGCAGTATCATAACCAGAATGCCGACATCATGAAGAATACCCCCAACAAAAGCTTCTTCCTGATCGCCAGGTTTGACCACTTCGGCAATACTGCGGGCAATTGAGGCGACCTCAATAAAATGTCGGCTGATTCTTTTGATATTGAATTTTTCGGCGAGATCCTGACCGCCAACAATTGAAAAGACCGAACTGCTTAGCGCCAGAATTTTCAAACTGTTGACACCCATAACCGTTACCGCTTCGGAAATTTTACTAACCCGCCGGGATCGATTGTAATGGGCCGAGTTTACCATTTTAAGGACCAATGTTGTTAGTGAGACATCAGTAGATATCGCCTTGGCAATCTCTTTGGCGCCGGTGTTGGGATCATCGACTGCTTTAAGAACTGCCGCCAACGTTTGCGGCAGGGCACCAATTTGATGGATGCTGGAGACTATTTCTTTTGGGCTTATATTTTCCATATATTTCTCTCCTATTAAGAAATGCAGGGGTTTAAGGAAAGTTTGCTCTTTGGAAAATATATCGGATTTTTCCGACTAACTAATTAGCTCAGAAATAGAACAGAATTTTGCCGAGTATTGGCCGTTTCCAATACTAACCCTAACCAACAACTTTAAGCCTTGCAAATTTGGCCATAATTCTTTTTTGGCCGACCCCGGTAAAAAATATCTCCAGGCGAAGAGATTCGCCAGCCCCTTCAACTCCGGTGACTTTTCCCCGGCCAAAAGTCGGATGTTGAACTATACACCCGGGGCGAAGAATCTCCTCTTCTTCATACTCATAATAGACACCGCTTTTGGCAGATGTTTCAGATTGAACCGGTTTGGGGCGCGATTGATATGAATTATATGATCGTTCCGGTTGATAGTGGCGTTTGTCAGATGTCTCCACCAATCCGGGCGGCAGTTCCTTTATAAACCGGGACGGAATCGCACCCATCTCCCCATAGCGGCCACGACTGGCGGCCATCGACAGGAATAGATTACGTTTGGCTCTGGTTGCCCCGACATAGAACAGACGACGTTCCTCCTCAAGCTCCAACGGGTCCTCAATTGCCCGTCCCAGAGGAAAGAGACCATCCTCAAGGCCAACCATAAAGATCGCCATAAACTCCAGACCTTTGGCAGAATGAAGAGTCATCAGCGAAAGTTTATCTTCTATCTCGTCATACTTATCCAAATCGGTATAGAGTGAGATCTCGGCGAGAAAATTATCAAGAGTCGGTTCTGTCGAAGAGGCGGCAAATTCAACCGCCGCGGCAATAAATTCATCGATATTTTCCACCCGACTCTGCCCCATCACCGGATCTTCCTCAATTAATATTTCTGGCAGACCAAGTTTATCGACCAACTGCTGAATCAGTGTTCCGATATCGACAAAATTTTTCTGTTCAATAAACGGTTCCACCAAATCAATAAATTTAGAAAGGAGCGTTTTGGGACGACTGCCAAGTTGGTCACATTCCTCAAGTCTTCCGCAGGCCTCAAGAATTGAAATATTCTTTTCGGCGGCAAATTCACGAAGTTTGACAATGCTGGTTTCGCCAATTCCCCGTTTGGGATAGTTGACAATCCGCTGAAATGAAATATCATCTTTCCCATTGGCCAATAATTTTAGATAGGCGATAACATCCTTGATCTCTTTTCGCTGATAAAATGAAACCGATCCAAATATCTGATATGGTAAATTGTGTCTTCTCAGATGTTCCTCAAATGCTCTTGATTGGGCGTTGGTGCGATACAAAATAGCCATGTCTTTTAGCATATACTTCTGCCGGCACGATTCAATTGCCTCTATAATCGATTTGGCCTCATCTGAGGCAGTATCATTCAAGATCAATCGAACCGGATCACCCTGATCGATTTCGGTCCAGAGGACTTTGCCCTTCCTCGCTTCATTATTGGCAATCACCGCTGAAGCCGCTTCAAGAATTGTCCGAGTGGAACGATAATTCTGCTCCAACTTGATAACTTTGGCACCAGAGAAATCTTTTTCAAAATTGAGAATATTGGAAATATCGGCTCCACGCCAGCGGTAGATCGATTGATCTTCATCACCAACAACACAGATATTATGATGCGGCCCAATCAGAAATTTTAACAAACTATACTGGCTATGATTGGTATCCTGATATTCATCAACCAGAATATATTTCAGCTTATTTTGATAATTAAGACGAATATTTTCATTTTCTTTAAGCAGCCGGACCGCCTGGAAAATCAGATCATCAAAATCGAAAGCATAACATTCGGTGAGCCGCCGCTCATACATCTGATATATCTCGGCGGTTCGGGTCTCAAAGTACCCTGATGCTTTCTGCGCAAAAGCAGCCGCGTTTTCCATTTTGTTTTTGGCACTCGAAATTTTCCGGCGAACCGATTGAAAAGTAAACTGAGTGCGCGACAAACCGAGCTGATCGATACAATTTTTAACCAGAGCTTTGGCATCATCCTCATCATAGATAACAAAATTCGTCGGATAACCGATAGCAGTCGCTTCCCTTCGCAGAAGCATTGCGCAAAAAGAATGAAAAGTCGAGACAGTCAGACCATAGGTATTTCCCTCAAGCAGACTTTCTATCCGCTCCTTCATTTCGCGGGCAGCTTTGTTGGTAAATGTCACCGCCATAATATTAAACGGCTCGGCCAGCCCGCAATTGAGGATATGAGCTACTCTTGAAGTCAGAACTCGGGTTTTCCCTGAGCCGGCCCCGGCAATTATCAATAGAGGGCCTTCGGTGGTGGTTACCGCCTCTTTCTGCTTCGGGTTGAGATTATCTAAGTATTCCTGTTTCATTTGTTGTCCTATATCATAAAGAACCTGAATATAGCGGTATCATTTTTTTTGGCAAGTTAATATCAATCACTACTTGAAAAAGTCGCCAAAAAATGTATTATAAGGGTATGTCAAAACTGAAGTTGATTCAATATATCGTTTTGGTGCTGTTTTGCGCTTTCTTTGTTTATAATGCAATCTCTTATTCATTTACTCAGGACGATGCTTTTATCTCATACCGTTATGTCAAAAACTTCCTGAACGGCGATGGTTTGACTTTTAATCCGGGTGATCCGGTCGAGGGTTATACCAGCCTGTTTTTTATTCTTCTTTTGTCTCTTCTGGGCCGATTTGGGATCGATATTATTATTGCATCCAAGGTAATTGGGGTGGCTTCGGGTGTCGCAATTATTTTTCTCTCATATTTCTGGAGCCGCAAACTTCCCGGTTTTGAAGATGAACCGGTTTTGCCTCTTGCCGTTCCGTTTTTGCTGATTACCAATGGTGCTTTTGCGTACTGGTCGATTTCAGGAATGGAGACGCTTCTATTTGCGGCTCTGATTTTGTTTGGCATATATCTCGCCTCAAACAAGAATCTTCTGTTTATCCCGATTTATGCTATCGCAACATTAACCCGTCCCGAAGCAGGTTTGATATTTGTGATAATTTTGATATATATGATTTACTCCAAAGTATTCTGTATTAAAGATGCACTCAAATATTTTGCGCTGTTTGTTATTTCTATTTTACCTCAATTTATTTTCCGCTTGATCTACTACCATGATATCCTGCCGAATCCGTTTTATGCCAAAACCGGATCATCGGTTGAGTATCTGATCTCCGGTTTCGAATATGTCTCGCTATTTTTTAGTTATTACGGTCTTTATGGCGCGTTATTGTTGATTCCTTTATTCGCCGCCAAATACTTTTCCCGTCCACTGCAACTTATTCTGGCTGTCACTTTTATTTATACTTTATATGTTTTGTTGATCGGCGGCGATGTCCTGCACTGTTTCCGATTTTTTGTTCCGGTGATAACTCTGTTTTATATGCTTTTTGTCTGTTCTTTAATATATCTGGCAAAAAATTCGGAGATGTTTAAAAACAAAACTTATAACAGTGCCATAATTTCAATAATTCTTATTATTGGCGTTTTTTCATATTTTGCACCGGCGGATCATATCAAAGGTTTTCTGGTCGCCGAGCGCGGACTGGTCAATAAAATGACGCATCTTGCTTTTATTTTAAAACCACATGCCCAATCAAATAACAAAATAGCCTGCAGTACTGTTGGTGCCTTTAGTTATTACAGTAACGCCAATGTGATTGACATGCTCGGCTTGACCGATCGCAACATTGCCAAAAATCCGCAAACCATTGACAACATTCATTCTCATTGGAAAGAACGGAATTATAATATCCCGTATATCATGGAAAATAATCCCGATTTTATTATTTTCTCCACCGGTTGGAAACCATCGGCACCGGCGGAGAAAGCGCTGTTTCTGTCATCCAAATTCAGACAGGGGTACTATCCGGTTTTTGGGGTTGGTGCCGAGATGAAAGTTATCTTCAAACGCCGCCCTGATTTTGCCGGCGAAGATGTCTATTTCGATGACCCGTTTTTTATTGATCTGTTTGCCGAGGCAATCAATCGTAAGTCGCGCAATAAATATGATGAGGCTTTTACGTTGGCGCTCCAGTCTATTATGAAAGGTCCACCTGATTTTTATCTGCCGCTGTCGCTAATGGGTCAGATACAGCTTGAGTTTGGGGAGACGGCCGATGGTATCACCTTTCTTAAGGAAGCAATGAAAAGATCTAACGGTTATGCCACTCTGTCGGCCGATAAACTGGCCCGGTACTATGAAGCAATTGGGGACAGTACAGCCGCCGCAGAGATCAATCTGAATCAACTAAGAGTTAACCGGTTGGATTAAACAGTTAGTCAATTACCAGCTGCCGCCACCACCGCCGCCGCCGCCGCCACCTGATGACCCACCGGAACTACCGCCTCGACCGGAAAAACCTCCCCTTCTGGACAATCCGCTGCCCCTTGGGGCGGAAAATACTGTTGAACCTATATGTGCGGCAGTATCATTTATCGATTTTGAAAAGCTGGTGGAATTAAATATCATGGAATTATTATGGCCGACGTACCATTTGGGTGGCTCAGTCAGAATATCCGCAAAAGAATCAATCCAATTATCGGTCACATCTAGTGCAATTGCATAAGGCAGATATTTGTAGAACAGATCCTTACCCATTCTTTGAATTCTGTCTTTATCGGCACGATTCAGAAATTCACGAAATCCCAATATTCCCACTTTTGCCAAGGCCCCGGTTTTTGTTTTTGCTGGCATCGCCTTGGAAAAAGCCATGATGATCGTACCGGACAAAGCAGCGGCAATCATGCCTTTAATGGGAGAATCAGGCAGAACAAAATTAAAGACAATGACTCCAAATAAAATAGTTAAGAAACCGGTTGTATTATATAAGCCTCTTATCTTTGCCGGATTGATAGTAAAGTACCGCCTATTAATCAATTCGTTAAACATGATTTCTTTTAATTTTGGTAATTTTCTGTAAAATCTATTATTTAACTTCGAAACTGGTGTTTGATTGGAATCATCTGAAAAAAGGCCATCTAATAATGTAGCTTCAAATTTGTTTAAGGTCTGATCCGATTCTTTTAGCTTTTTAATGGTAAACTCGCTTATTGATCCTGATAAATCTCCTTTATCTTTGGAATATTCCTGTAATTCAATAAATCCTTTAACAGCCAGATTAATTATACTCGAGGTAATATCTCGTTGATCAAAAGATTCATCCACCAGGGCACCAACCTGAGCAGGCGTTAATGGTTCGTTATTATATTTGGGAGGCTCATACAGCACCGCAACAGCCTCACGCACCTTGGGATCGCGTCCGCTAAAAATCCAGCGGAGACACAAAAAAATAAAAATAACGATCGGTATGATAAACACCCAATTTTCTGCCAGATTTGATTTCCATAGAAGTTGCTGGTAATCCGAAGGAGGAGCGACAATTTCTTTGTCCCATCCCAATGCAATCGTAAATCCTTCGTCGATATCCAATGGTATTTCGGTCGCAAAATAAGCCGTCTTATCGGAAGTTTCAAAATTACATGCCGATGCGGTGGAACCATGGCGGCCGGTGTAACAGGCGCCGGTGAGTTTTGAATTAGGTTTATCTGTGTTTAATGTGACCGTTGCCGAAGATTTTATAATTGGGGCGCGCCATAAATCTCCGGTAACATTCCAATAAAGTTCGTCATGATCATCAAAAAACAGTATTGTGTTATCAACTTGATAACTAATAACATAGATTTGTTGTCCATCAACATACCGATCCGCATCACCAATTCGAATACTCACAAAATTGGATTTATACTCGATAAGGCTTGGTCTTGATCTGCCATTCTCATCTTTAACCGAATTTACCGATATCGGCATCACAAGTTCATCACCAAGTTCATCTTCATAACGACATGGGATTTCTCGATAGATACCATGTTTTGGTCGCTCAAATTGAACCGTAATAACTTCGGTAACATCAATTGTTGCATCTTCATTGATAATTATTTCGGCATGAAAATCTTCAATAGTAAATTGTTGTGCAAAACTGACTGAACATAGGCCCGAAATAATTATAGGAAACAGTAATCCAATAAACAGTTTTGTACCAAAATTTCTTTTTACTTTTTTCCTCATAGTTCCCTCCCAATAAAATCGGTCGACTACCCCACCAGACATTTTGAGGCAATCGTCAACACACCGCAGCAGCAGAAATCAATTTATCACAGCTAAAAGTTAATCGGCTAAATTAGAGCAAAGGCATCTTACCAGCTGCCGCCACCACCGCCGCCGCCGCCGCCACCTGATGACCCACCGGAACTACCGCCTCGACCTGACGTGCCGCTGCCCCGCGGAGTCGAAAAGACGGTCGAACCAATATGCGATGTTGCGGCTGTCAATGATTGTGAAAATCTGCTCGCACTAAAGGCCGTTGTACCATAGTGACCAACATACCAGGAGGGCGGTTCTGTTAACATCTCTGAAAAGGCATCGATCCAATTATCGGTGACATCAAGTGCAATCGCGTAAGGCAAATATTTATAAAACAGATTTGGACCCATTCTTTTGATTCTGTCCTTATCGGCGCGATTCATGAATTCGCGAAAACCGAGAATTTCCATCTTTGTTAAAGCACCAGACTTTGTTTTTGCAGGCATTGCATTGGCAAAAGCTATTATTGCCACTCCCGATAAAAATCCGGAGACCAGACCTTTCCAGGGTGCGCCTGGTGACAAGGAATAAAGAATAAACATCCCGCCCAAAAGTACCGCCATCCCAATCAATCCGTATTTCCCTTTGACTTTAGTCGGGTTAGTACTAAAATAGTTTTTCTTCACCAATTCATCGAACATAATTTTATGAAGCTTGGGCAGGTTTATGAAGAATTTATTTTTTAGTTCTGAAATAATCATACTGTTTGTGCTATTGGGGAATAATAACTTCATTAAGGTCTGCTCAAATTCGCTTAATTTATCGTCAGGTTCTTTAAGTTTTTCTAAGCTAAAATCTGTTTTGGGAGTGATGAACATAATTTTTTCGCCGGTTATTTCGCGTATCTCTACAAAACCTTTCACTCCCAAATTAATCATACTTGAGGTTATATCTCTTTGGTCAAGCCTCTCATCTACCAACGCTCCGACTTGGGCAGGGGTTAATGGCGTATTGTTATATTGGGGAGGATCATACATCACTGTGACTGCTTCACGCACCCTGGGATCACGTCCTTTGCTATACCAGTGGAAAAACATAAAAACGAAAATAATTAAAGGTATGGAAAAGACCCAGTTTTCCCTTATGTTTGCAGACAGGAGAAATAGCTGCCAATCAGATGGTGGGGTAACAATTCCTTTGTCCCATCCAAGTGCAATAGTAAATCCTTCGTTAACATTTAGCGATTGATTTGTCGTAAACTGAGCTTTTTTATCGCCGGTTTCAAAACTGCATTCCGACTTGCTGGAACCTTTCCGGCCGGTGTAACAGGCGCCAATTAGTTTTGAATTTGGTTTATCCGTATTTAATATAACAGTGACCGAGGTTTTTATAATAGGAGCGCGCCATAAATCGCCGGTGACATTCCAGTAAAGCTCATCATGATCCTCAAAAAACAGGATCGAATTTTCAACCTGATAACTAATTATATAAATCTGCCGCCCGTCAACATAAATATTTGCATCACCAATCCTGATATTCACAAAATTTGATTCTTTGGAAACTTTGTATTCCCAATCTTCACCATTTTCATCAGTAACCGATTTTACCGAAATCGGCATAATAAGTTCATCGCCAAGTTCATCTTCATAGAGATATGGAATTTCACGATAAATACCATGTTTTTGCCGATCGAATTCGACTTCGATAGTTTCGGTCACATCAATAGATGCATCTTCATTTATAATTATCTCAGCATGAAAATCTTCAATTGTAAATTGTTGGGCATTACCAATCGCATAAAAAACCAAAATAAATATCGGCAGCAATAAACTGATATATATTTTTGCACCATCTCTTTTTCTATTTCTGCTTATCATAATTCCCTCACGACGTATCAGGAGAAATCTGGTTTGATCGGTTTTCTTTCTTCTTCCGCTTCAATTTCAAAAAACTCTTTCGGTTGAAATCCAAAAGTTGATGCAATAATCACCGAAGGAAAGGTTTCGGTTGAAGTATTATAATCACGGACAACGGCGTTATAATATCTCCGTGCAGATTCAATACTTTCTTCCAGCTCCTGAAACTGTCCCTGCAGTCGCAGAAAATTATCATTCGCTTTTAATTCCGGATAGGCCTCGGCGACCGCAAACAGGCTTTTGAGAGTATTACTCAGCATATTTGATGATTGGGCCAATTCACCCGGTTTTCCGCCCTGCATTCCTAATGCTCTCGCTTCCGTCACTTTTTCAAAGACCCCTGATTCATGTTTGGCATACGCCTTGACCGTTTCAACCAGACTCGGAACCAAATTGAATCGTTTTTTTAGTTGGACATCAATATCGGACCATGACGAACGGGCCGTATTTCTTAGACGAACCAATTTGTTGTAAATTACCGCGATACCAACCAGAACAATAATTACCAGTGATAAGATAATAATTGAGATCATTTAAAATACTCCTGTAATGAATCGTTATAAAATATACTATAGGATGCGGGCAGTATTCAGTCAATATATAAAAATTGTAGATATTTTAATATTTGGCAGCCCAACTAAATAAAAAAGGCAGGTGCAAAAACACCTGCCTTTAAAACTAATGATATCTCAGATTACTCAAAAGCCGCGAGAGCCTCATCGACTGTATCGTACGCCTTAAAAATAGTTATCAGTCTGGTAATGGTCAAAAGCGATTCAATCGACTGGGTGACATTGGCCAGTTTAAGTTCACCTTTGGCGTTTTTCACGGTGGTCATCGCCGAGATAAGCATACCGAGTCCAACCGAACTCATCCATTCGACTTTTCCCAGGTCGATCACGATTTTTTTCGTTCCGCCATCGATAAACTCATGCAGTTTACCATGAAAGATGGTCGCATCCGGGCCGCCCATCACTTTGCCCTCAAGGGCGATGATAACTTTATCATCCTTTACGGTATCGGAAATCTTCATCTTTTACTCCGATTTATATTGGTGTTAATTTTTTACTATTTATACTTCTCTCTCTGACGAATATACGGTTTTAAAGGTCAAAAAATCAAGAGAGAAAATGTTCAATTATATTAATTACTGATTTAACAGCTTAAAATATTTTTCGCGATCCTCTTTTTTTACATTACTTGTCGGAATATCAAGCACTTCGGCGGAAATCATCCGTTTTCCACCGATTTTTATAATATCGCTTATTTTTATCTCATAGGACGCTTTTACCGTTTTCCCATTGATATCCACCAATCCGCAGGTGGTTAGCTCTTTGGCCAATGCCCTTCTTTTTAACAAACCCACTTTTGACAGATATAAATCAAGCCGCATAAAAATTATAACCTATTTATAAAGGACGAATCTCGACATACACTTTTTCTTTAAGCTCTTCAAGCCAGTTATCAACAAACTCGCCGGTTTTCTCCTGACGTGCCATCTCCTTGATTCGGTCGAAATCCTTGTCGAGAGTTACTTCACGCTCTTCCTGACGATCCAATAATTTCAATATATGGAGACCATATTCTGACATCACCGGACCATCCAGATCACCCTGATTTTGCAGCTTCGCCGCGCTTTGGGCAAACTCTGCTGGTAAATTGGAGATCGCAAACCAACCTAACTCGCCACCCTGCGCTCGGGATTCATCGTCAGCCGATAAGACCTTGGCAATTTCGCGGAAATCGGCACCAGCTTTTATTTCATTTAGTAGTGAGTCTACTAAATTATAACTGAGCGACGAATCAAATGCTGTTGGAGTAACTTCGAAAAGTATTTGACGCAGATGTGACTTTTCACCCCGTTTCTCCTCACATTTAATTATATGCAGTCCATACATGGTCCTGACCACGCCAGAGATATCACCCGGTTCAAGATTAAAGGCAACCCGCCCAAACTCAGGCACGACGTCATCTTTGGATAAAAATCCTAAATCGCCACCGGTCATAGCACCAGGACCATCAGAGTAGGTAATTGCCAGAGTGGCAAAATCGGCTCCTCCGGCAGTATTTTTCCTGACCGCTTCGGCGATTTGCCGAATCGAATCTACGGTTCCACCTGATGGTTGAAAAGTTATTAGAATATGCGCCAGTCGGACTGCCTCCGGTTGATCGGCAATTGAATCTTTGTATATCTCATAAAAATCCTGAACCTGCTTGTTCGAGATGGCAATATTTGATAATTTTTTGCTAATCAATTGCTGTTTGAGAAGTTGATTTTCGATTTCGGGGCGAAGTTTCTTTTTAAAAGCACGAACGGTCATGCCTTCGCGAGATAACTCTTCCAGAAAAACTTCTTCGGACGGAAACTGTTGAATTAGATTATTTAAATGATCCTCGACACCCAATTCAATTTGTTCACTGGTAACAGCGATCATAGTGTCCTTACGAGCCTCGGCCAGCATCAATCGTTCGGAAATCAGGTCATTAAGGATCTGAATCTGAAATTCGGTCAGCTCAGATTCATTTTTTGGCCGGATCCCTCGCTGAATAGCCATCAACTGTATCTGAGCAGCCAACTCCGAAGCAAGAATCGGGTCATTGCCAACAATTGCAACAATCTTCTCAATCGGCTCACCAGCATAAGAATTATTATTGATACCCAACAGTATTAATACCACAAATAAGAATACAAGTCCCGCCGAAACAGAATGGAAGAAACTGTTAGAACTAATTTGTCTGCTCATATTTTGCCTTATTTATTCCGGGTCTCAAATTATTTTCATAAATTTTAATTGTCGTCTCTTGTTTCTTTGCCTCAACCCAACTGGCCAAAGCACTCTGTTTCCTTTCCGCACCCATATTCGCCTGAATTGATTGCTTGGCCTGTTGATACTCCTGAATTTCGGCCGGCTTTTTATCAGCAACATAAACAATTGCGAACTTATCATTTCTTCTAACCGGTCCGGCTATTTGACCAACCGAAACCTGATCGGCGGCATTATATATTAACTCGTTGGTTCGCTGCTCAATATAATTCATATCACCTTCTCGTTCCCTGTAGTTGGGCCGTTCAGTGACTTTGCTGGCGACTTCTCTGAATTTTGTTAGAGATTTTATTTCATTTTTGTATTTTATCGCTTCTTGTTCAGAGGAAAGCAGTATTTCGTAAATGTGAATTTTGGCCGGTATTTCAAACAATTCGATATTATCATCATAATACTGTTTCAATTCTTCATCAGTTACCGGATTAATAATCGGGATCGAATCATTTTCGACTATGACAGCCATGGTTAATTCTCTAAACCTTTTTATTTTCCGTTTGTATTCAGGATCATCCTCAATACCTTTTCGCCTAGCCTCGGCCGCCAACAGATCCATAACATTTTGGAGGAAAATAAATTTCTCCATTTTTTCATAATCATCAAGGTCCGGTCTGACTTCGGCTCTCTGTTGCTTAATCATGGTCAAATACTGTCCCAAAGTCATCTGTCCACCTTCCCAGGTTGCCAGAATCAGTTCTTTTTCATGGCGATCAAGCTGCCTTAAATCAAAATCATTTTTTGGCATTGATTCAAGAAGTTGTTGGGGATACAGATTATCCCGCTTATGAATAACATATTCAATCGTCGCTTCTTCAATAGTAATAGGCGATTTATTCTCAATTACCGTTAAAAACGAATCCATTAATTGTCCACGATAACTGTTTTTAACCGATTCTTCTAAAAATTCCTGCATCAATTCAAAGCTTTTTCTTTCATCATTGGGAATTCGATCTTCGACTTTAGCAATATGCCAGCCAAAGTTGGTTTTAAACGGCCTGGAGATTTCTCCGGGAGCCAAATTAAATATCGCTTCCGAAAATGGCATAACCAACTGACCCCAAACAGCATAATCAAGCTCTCCCCGGTTTTGTTTAACCAAAGGATCAATAGAATGATTAATGGCCATCTCACCAAAATCGGCGCCGCTGTTAAGACTGTCAAATATTATTAACGCCGTTTCTTCATCTTCAAATAAAATATGAGATGACATCACTTTGTATTCAAGACTATCATAAAGCGCCCGAACCTCTTGTTCGTCGAACGAAATATGATCCTCAATTTCTCTTAAGTAAAGAACATCAAGCAAAAATTCGTTCTTATTGTTCAATACCAGTCGGTTAACCTCCTCAGAGGCATCAAGCCCCAATCGGTAAGCCTCCTGAATCAATAGCTGTTGAACTATCAAACTATCAAGAATTGACCGGCGAAAAGTAAGTTCGTCCTCAAAAGAATCAAAAGGCTGAGTCTGCCGTTCAAATATCTCATTGAGATTAATCGCTTGTATTTTGTCCGGTCCGACCTCGGCCAGAAGAAGGTTATTATCATCGCCGCCACAACCGACAAAAAGTGATCCTGTAACGGCTAAAGTGGCCATAAAGGCCAGAAAAATAATATTCTTTTGCAGTTGCTTCATAC
Source organism: Candidatus Zixiibacteriota bacterium (assembly GCA_032123495.1). Lineage (GTDB taxonomy): Bacteria > Zixibacteria > MSB-5A5 > GN15 > PGXB01 > JAAERC01. Next base: position 18,424 of record JAQBFG010000068.1, read on the forward strand.
TTATACTTCCTCTTTTATCTATTTACTGTCTATTCTTATACCTGCGGACAATATGTTCGTTCCTATATTTTGATTCAAAGTTAAGACAGGAATAATACCGCGTCCTGGACGGTTAGGCAAGCAGTTTCTGGTTGAATATATTGATAAGGGTGGGAACATAATATTTAATGAATTCCAATAAATACTTGCTTAATTTCTTAACGTGCTATACTTTCAGAATTTATTAATATTTGTTATTGTTAATGAGGAGTTTTTCTATGACCAGAATTCTAACGACCCGAAGAATTTTTGTTGGAATTGTTGTTACTCTTGGATACTTAATATATAATTTTGCCTTTGCAACCGCAGGCGAAACAGGGGAAGCGGCCGGGCATGGCGGCGAAGTAGCCGATGTTTTACTTGGTCTCATTATTATTCTACTGGCCGCCAAATTGGGCGGTGACTTTTTCGAACGATTTAAACAACCGGCCGTTCTGGGAGAATTAATAATCGGGATGCTAATCGGCAATTTGGTGTTGGTTGGACCGGATATTTTCGAACCTTTTAAACACAGTCTGACCCTTGATGTTCTGGCCGAGATCGGCGTTATTATTCTGCTTTTTGAAGTAGGTTTGGAATCGTCGCTTCAGGAAATGCTAAAAGTCGGTGTCGCCTCATTTATGGTGGCAACTTTTGGTGTTGTCGCGCCGTTTTTCCTCGGTTGGGGTGTCGCTCTTTTCTTCCTTCCTGAAGCATCTATTTATGTTCATATTTTTGTCGGAGCGACTTTGACGGCAACCTCGGTCGGTATCACTGCCAGAGTCCTAAAAGATATCGGTAAAATTCGCACCCGCGAGGCCAAAATCATTCTGGGTGCAGCTGTAATCGATGATATTATGGGTCTGATAATTCTGGCCGTCGTGGTTGGTATAATAAATGCCGCCAACACTGGAGGTGCCAGTGTAGGCTCGCTGGATGTCTTTATAATTGTTGCCAAGGCACTTGGGTTTGTAATTGGGTCGATACTTATCGGTAACCTGATGATGCCGCAGATCTTTAAATTTGGCAGTAAATTCAAGGTCTCCGGGATATTATTATCAACAGCATTGTTAGTCTGTTTTCTGATGGCTTATCTGGCCAGTTTGATCGGTTTGGCCCCAATTGTAGGTGCTTTTGCCGCCGGACTGATTCTTGATAAGGTCCAATATAAAGATTTCACCGATCGCGGAGAGCACTCAATCGATGAGTTGGTGTCACCAATTGGTGTCTTTTTAATTCCTATTTTCTTTGTCAAGATGGGAATGATGGTTGACCTGTCAACCTTTGGAAACACAAGCATTCTTGCTTTTGCCGGGGTGATGACAATCGCGGCGATTGCCGGTAAACAGGTCTGTTCTTTGGCTATCTTTGATAAATCAATAAATAAAATCTCTATCGGTCTGGGAATGATTCCCCGTGGAGAGGTCGGTTTGATTTTTGCCGGCATAGGGGCCAAATTGGTCCTCGATAATACACCGGTGATTAGCTCTGGCACTTACTCGGCAGTTGTAATTATGGTAATTGTCACAACGCTGGTAACCCCGCCGCTGCTGAAAATGTCATTGCTTAAAGATGATAAAAAGAAGGCATCTGCCTGATTTTTAAAATAGTTGTTTTGCCACAGCTTCAATTTGAGAGGAAATTATGAATTATTTCTTAGTTATAATTATGTTTATTTTTGTTTCATCTGTTCTTCCAGAGACGATTACAAAATCTAATACCTCTAAAATAAATCTATTTACAGATAAATATGAGTATGAGGTCTCAAATACTTCCTTTGAAGTCATACCCTATTACCCATTTGGCAACTCACGAAGGATGCTGATCGAAGAAACAATAAGTAAAAAAGCACATGTATATGAAATGGGTGTTTCTGCACATATATCTATTAAGGCTTATGATTGTTTTGCCAACGACTCATTTAATCTTTTATGGGAAATAAAAGAATTTGGTGAAGAATCTGAGTTTAAAGATAATATGGTTTCTTTTATATCTTATGGTTGCTGTGATGCACAATCTACATATATCTATTATGATTTAGTTTCAGCAAAATACCTAATGCATACTACTGAACCAGCTAAAAGCTATTACGATTCAAAGGGAAAATCTCACATAATTGGATTCTATTCACCTGAGGCAATTATTACTGACTCATTGTACCCTTACGCGGATAGCTTAGCTGGTGTTCTAAGGTTGATCACAGAAAATGATATTTCGTATGAACTTGTAATATATAAAACAAACGAAGATTATGAGATATTTCCCACATTGGATATTGTGGATCAAAGGGGAGATTCCTTGAAGAGCCCTTATTTTATTAAAAGGGAACCTAACAGAGCAATTTTATATTATGCTAACTCTAAAGAGAGCTCAATTTTAGATGTTATATTCTCACCAGTAAAGAAGTTAGAAATACCCTATAACTCAGACGGATTTTTAATTGATGAAATAGATGGTCCAGATGAATTATCTTTTATTCATTTAAAACGATAATAGTCTGGGCGGGTTACCCACAGCTTGTTATAAGTCCTGAGATAAACGAAGGGCTGTGGGAATTTTTCTTTTTGATTCTAAATTTTTTATGAGCCACGCCGACACGCTACTTTTGCCATTTCTGAATTTCCGGGATATAGCCACTATCAATATCTATTCCAACCCCGAAATTATTGTTCCCATAAGTGCTATCGGTTTTGGCCGGAGCAAACCAAACGGCATTGTTTTTGGCGTTCGGATGACTCTCTTCCATATATTTTTCACTATCTTCATAAGTTAAATAGAGATCAGTTCCGCCAATATCAATCAGGCAGCCGAGCGATTTGACATAATATGTGTAAGGTGCAAGTTTTCTCGGTTTTGCAAAATCAGAGCGATATGAAGCCTGACCAAGACCATCGGTTCCGACTCCGAGCCGATACTGATCATCTCCGCCGATATCAATTAGAAATGCAAAGGAGCGAATCTGCGCCAGTCCCATCGAAATCATTTTTGCTTTATATATATCGTTACCGCCAATATTTATTAATAATGAATTGGTAAAATCCCAGCCAAACCCTAAAGCAGCCCCGGCGGTTTCGTAAAGCTCATGATTATCATCGCCGCCCTCATCAATTAAAATAGCATTACAGAAATGCGCTCCCGACCCTTGCGTAAAATAGCATGACTCATAGCGGTCATTCCCATTTCGGTCATAGGCGATTCCGGTGGCAAACCAGTATGAACACCCGAGCGACCAGTTACCGGAAAGATAATGGTCATTACCGGAGATATCAATTATGGCACCGAGACCTCCCGCCCAGGAATGTCCATCGCTGCCATCGCCACGCCGACCGCCACCATACCCCTGAACATTACTGAGGTTGATATTGAATTTGGAATGATAGTCAGGACGACTAAATACATTTGGATCCGGCTCACCTTTATAATAGTCATCACCGGCATAATCGGCCAAAACGCCAATACCTCCGCCAACGCCGCCACATCCCTGGCCATCGCCAAAGATATAATAATTATCGGAGCCGTCGGCATCGAAACAAAGACCTATTCCAAAATATCCGCACCCCTGTCCCGATAACTCAGCACGATATTTGTCGTCCCCCACTTTATCATAGAGCATCCCGACCCCAAAGAAGCCAAAACCTTGCGAGTAATTTTTGGTTTCATAGGTGTCATTTCCGGACTGATCGTATAAAAGCCCGATTCCCATCACGCCTGCTCCACAGGTTGAGATATCCTGGTCTGTTCGGTAAATATCATCACCGCCCAGATCGATAAACATTGAAACCAGATTAGAAACCGAAGTTCCCCCGCAATTACCGGTAAAAACAGCATCGTTGCCAAAATCAATAACCAGTAAGGTATTGTTACAATCGAAAGATTTGATTCTATTTTTTTTCAGATAATCTTTACCAAGAAAGACAATCCGGCCGGACGGTGTCGATAAATCAAAATAATAATCGGCCGGAATAGTGCCGTAGAAAATAAGCGAGTCAGCAGTCTCTTCGGCCAGCGCCGCTGTTTTGAGAGCCGCGTAATGAAGCGAAGCATAATCGATCTCCGCGGCGATATCATCTATTTCGGGATAATAAACGGTGCCGTCAGATTGAGTTTTCGCCAGATCACGAATATTAAAAATTTTCTGTTTTGATTCTTCACTGCAGTTGCGAAACGCTAGTTTCTGCCAATAAATTATATCAGCCAGATTATTAACTGCTTTGGCAAGAATCAATTCTATTTCGGTAGAGATTTCATTGGCAAAATTTGTTATCTCTTTTTTATAATCGGGCCAATCAGCCTTTTCACCAAAAGTATAATACTCTGATGGTCGACCAGCTGACTCAAACAGTTTCCCGAACGCCTTTTCAAGCGGATAAATAGAATCAGTAACCGGAATAAGATTTGCCGAATATGATCTGAATCCGCCCAGCTTACGATCAACACCGAGCGAATATGCCAGGGCATAAAAAGATATTGAATTAGAATCAAGATAAGCCGGAGCCAGATACTTTTCGACTGCATCAGCCATAGTTTTACTGTAATCATACAACATCAGCGGTTCAGCAAAAAGATCATCAAACGATGTCAACCGATACGGTGTATCGAACGGAAAGCGATTCCAGTATCCTTTTTGTTGATAGCCAATATCTGATCTATTAAATCCGATTGAGTCAAGAACTATCTGAAGGATATCATTTGTGTCCTGCGCATTTGTTGACGAACAGCAAATAATTATTACTGACAAAAAAAGACCGACCGTTTTAAGCATCTTATATCCTTATGCTATAAATTTCCCATATTACTGTTCCGAAAAATAATAATCATTATATCAACTGGCTATAAAAAAACCCCGATTCAAATTGAATCGGGGTTCAATATTAGAAGCTACAAATAAAATTTATCTGTAATTCCTCTTGACAACTCTTTTGCGAGCTGTTTTGCGGACCGGCTTGCGGGTGATTGCCTTGCGGGTCACTTTACGAGTCGTAGCTTTACGAACCGGTGATTTTCTCGTGATTGCCTTGCGGGTCACTTTACGAGTCGTAGCTTTACGAACCGGTGATTTTCTCGTGATAGCCTTGCGAGTCACTTTGCGAGTTGTAGCTTTACGAACCGGTGATTTTCTCGTGATAGCCTTGCGAGTCACTTTGCGAGTCGTAGCTTTACGAACCGGTGATTTTCTCGTGATAGCCTTGCGAGTCACTTTACGAGTCGTAGCTTTACGAACCGGTGATTTTCTCGTGATAGCCTTGCGAGTCACTTTGCGAGTTGTAGCTTTACGAACCGGTGATTTTCTCGTGATAGCTTTGCGAGTTACTTTGCGGGTCGTAGCTTTACGAACCGGTGATTTTCTCGTGATAGCCTTGCGAGTCACTTTGCGAGTTGTAGCTTTACGAACCGGTGATTTTCTCGTAGTTGCTTTGCGGGTCACTTTACGAGTCGTAGTTTTACGAACCGGTGATTTTTTCACGGCAGCTTTACGAACCGGTGATTTCTTCACGGCAGCTTTACGAACCGGTGATTTCTTCACGGCAGCTTTACGAACTGGTGATTTCTTCACGGCAGCTTTACGAACTGGTGATTTCTTCACGGCAGCTTTGCGAACTGGTGATTTCTTCACGGCAGCTTTGCGAACCGGTGATTTCTTCACGGCAGCTTTGCGAACCGGTGATTTCTTCACGGCAGCTTTGCGAGTCCCAGTCTTTCTGGTAGTGGTCTTGCGTGTCCTTGTAGTACGTCCGGTAGTTTTACTTGTCCGGTTAGGCATTGTGTATCCTCCCATTAGTGGGTAGAGTAACAGTTTACAAACCAGAAGTACTGGTTTGGATAATCGTAATTTTTATCGACAACCATTGAAAATTATTTAGCAATAACTTGCTGCTATTTAACATTTTATTGGAGTTGTATGATTCTTGAATTAAAGCGTGCATATTGCCAGAATTATTTTATCCATTTTCGATACTTTTTGGTCAATTAATTTTTTAATAAATCCAAAATTATGAATCGATTTAGAAATTGTTTGGATTCAAAAACGATATCACCAAATGTGAAATATTCTTCATAATTTCTACCAATTGCAAACTTTTTTACTTTTACTTTAATAAAATATTTTTTCCTCGTGCCGACCTGAACAGAAAACTTTCTACTCCCCTATGCTACTATCACACATAATGTTACACACTCACAGAACAATTGATTTTGATTTCTGGGATCATCATAAATTTAGAAATCGCTTAAGGCACACTCTTTGCTCAAGAGACCGTAGCAGCAACACTGAAAAGGAGAAAATATGCTGGATGACAATTATCAACGCGGATTCAGTCCTGAAAGATTAAGTTCAGTTTCGGAGCCAAAGGTGCATAGTGATGATGAAGGATTCTACATTTTTACTCTTTCTGAAAATGTTAAGGTATATTTTGACGATTATTATAATTTCCTCAAAAATGTCTATCGCCGCTGCCAGCAAGAGCTGATTATAATCGATGAAAAACTGGAAATTACCCCGGAAGACAAATGCGAAACGGTATCATTTTATCGCGCAAAAAAACTGATTGTTGAAATAGTTTCTAAAACTGTGAAAAGTTTCTATACCGATGACTCAACTTTTGGAGTCATTATGACTCCCTGGTGCTTTGGAACGGTGCTTCTGGAAAAGGTGGAAATTTACCGTGAGCGGTTGGCCAAAGGTGACATAAATGAAGAGGAAATTCCGGAATTTCCATATTATGTTATCAAGTATATCGATGAAATTCATCGTAAAACTCTACTCGAAATTTTTGATTTTCCCGAAGAGGCTTTCAAAATGCGCTGGCAATACAGTGAATTGCTGAAAAGATATTCCAGCGTTTTGAACAATATCACAAAATCTCTGAATTCGGTGTTGACGACTATCAAAACCTATGGATCTTAATATAAATTCCTACTTTCTCCTGCTGACCCTCGAATTTATACAAAATTCGGGGGTTTTTTTTATTGGTTTATAAGGAAATTGCGGTTATCGGCCGATAATAAAAAAGACAGATATAAAAATTGGAAGAATATTAGCGAATGTCATTGTTAGCACCAAAAACGATTGCCGAACATAGATATATACCTGTGTATCTTGATTCGCTTCGAATAGACACCGTTTTGAATTTTAATCTTTATATTAAAATCGGCGGCGACATGGTTCTATATCGATCGGCCGATCTTCCTTTTTCCGAACGAACCCGTCTGAAACTAATCGATAATAAAGTCGAACGTTTATTTGTCAGCGGCAAATCGAGAGAGAAGTATCAAAAATATATCGAGCAAAATCTTGATAAAATTCTAATCGATAAAAAAGTCACGCAGGAGAAAAAGGCCGGAATCCTGTATGAGACGTCAAAAAAACTGATGAAGGACGTTCTTGATAATCCATCGTATGGAGAAAATATCCAGCGAAGCAAAAAACTGGTGGAGCATCAGGTCGGTTTTATCTTAAAAGGGCAGGAGGCTTTTCATAACCTTTTAAAGATCAGTTCTTTTGATTATTATACCTACACTCATTCGGTCAACGTTTGTACTTTTGCCGTTGCTTTGGCTCAGCAGTTGGGATACAAAGATGAAAAATTCCTGCATGATCTTGGAATCGGGGCGCTGTTGCATGATGTCGGGAAATCGAAAATTTCGGATAGAATCCTGAATAAAAAAGGCAGTTTGTCTCAGGTTGAATTTGAACTGATGAAAAAACATCCCAAGTGGGGCGTGGAGATTCTCACTTCTACCGATCTGATCGACCCGTCCTGCTATTATCCGGTCTTACAGCATCATGAGCGAGGTAATGAAAAAGGTTATCCGAATAGATTAAAATTAGGCGAGATGCATGAATACAGCAAAATCGTGGCGATCGTTGATACTTTTGATGCCATGACCACCCAACGTGTTTATCAAGGCGCCGTCGAGACTTTTCCGGCACTTAAAGTGATGTTCTCGCTCAAGGATGATTTCGATCCCAAAATACTGGAAGCATTTGCCACTCTGATGGGACCGACCGGTCTGGCCGATGTATAGTAGGCACTAATCAAACCCAAATATACTTAGCTCAGCTATTCAGTTATATTTTTATCCTCGGACAGTTTTTTGTCTGAATCTTTTTTACCCATCCCCAGCTTATCGCGGACTTCGATGTCTATGGTTTTATAGATATCATCGTTTTCTTCCAAAAACCTCTTTGCAGCTTCGCGTCCCTGACCCAGTCGATCGCTTCCATAGCTGTACCAGGAACCTGATTTCTCAACGATATCATGTTCGACTGCCATATCAAGCAGTTCACCCGAATGTGAGATTCCTTTGCCATAAGTAATATCAAACTCTGCTTCACGGAAAGGCGGGGCAACTTTGTTTTTAATTACTCTGACTCGGGTCCGTCCGCCAACAACAACCTGGTCTTCTTTGATAGTGGCGATTTTGCGGATATCGAGACGAATTGTAGAATAAAATTTAAGGGCATTGCCGCCGGTAGTGGTTTCAGGATTTCCGAACATCACGCCGATTTTCATTCTGATCTGATTGATAAATACTACCGCCGTTTTAGATTTTGAAATAATAGCAGTTAATTTGCGCAATGCCTGCGACATCAAACGAGCCTGAAGCCCCATATGAGAATCACCCATCTCCCCTTCAATCTCTGCGCGCGGGACAAGAGCGGCCACCGAATCGATCACAATGATATCAATCGCGCCGGAGCGAACCAGCGTCTCGGTGATATCAAGTGCCTGTTCACCGGTATCAGGTTGCGATATCAGGAGATTATCAATATCAACCCCAAGAGCTTTGGCGTAGGTGGCATCTAGCGCATGCTCGGCATCGATAAAAGCGGCGATCCCGCCAAGTTTCTGGGCCTCAGCGATAAAATGCAGAGCCAGTGTGGTTTTACCGGAGCTTTCCGGCCCGTATATTTCGGTCACTCGGCCGCGCGGCATACCGCCGACACCAAGGGCAAAATCGAGTGTCAATGAACCGGTCGGGATGACATCGATCGGGACAACTCGATCGTCGCCAAGTCTCATAATCGAGCCTTTGCCGAACGATTTCTCAATCTGCATCAGGGCCGAATCAAGAGCCTTTTTTCGGTCAGGTGTTCCGACCACCATTTTTACTTCATCCCTCATCGTATTACTTTTTTTCATTTTTATCTTTCCCATAATTCTAATATTTATCCGGCCTTAATTTATCTCACAATCTATTAGTTTTCGTATTCAAACGGTATCACATTTTGAATTTATTTTAACTTTTTTATTATCACTACTCCGCATCTGTTATAAAATTGCTTGAAACCAACATAAAAGAGGCCACTGACAAATCATGTCAGTAAAAATGAAGGAATGAATACTTTTTTTTATTTTTCCCATCATTTTAAAATGAATTGAACATTTTCGCCCATTTCGGTCTTCAAAAGAATTTTTTTTGATAAAATGAATAATTCTTCTTGACAATAGTATATTATTTATATATTATTGTTATATATTTACAATATTAGGATATATATAATATATGGATAGTCGAAAAATATATAATCGGATATCGCTCCTCAGAAAAGAACGAGGCATATCAAGAAAAGAAATGGCCGAGGCCATCGGAGTCAATTTTCAAACGGTCGGTTATCTTGAGCGGGAAGAATACAACCCATCAATTGATCTTGTATTTCGAATTTGTGACTTCTTCGGACTGCCGGTCGATTTTGTGTTTTCGGTTTCACCATTTAAACCGTTAAGTGAAGAACTGCTTTTGCAAAGGTCGAAAAAGGAGGAATAAAATGTCACAGTCTATTTCAAAGCCAAAAAGGAGACTATTGGCAATCATTAACTATTTTTGCCTGCTGCTGCTAATTGCCCTGTTTTACTTCGGCAAATATTATGGTTGGAATTTTATGATTTTTTCCGGTTTGGCTGTAGTTCTAATAATAAACCTGGCAACTTTTAGAATATTGCATCTAAAAACGCTACTCTGGAAACAAGTTCATTCCAAATCAGAACATCTTGATGAACGTCAGATGCAAAGAACTCTGGAATCGGTTAAACTATCCTATATAATATTTACTATAATCAGCCTCCTTGTAATTTTTTCTATTTCACTGATGGCCGGAAAACATGACTCGATGATCATGCTTATCTATGTTTCACTGCTTTATCTGGCTCATACTTTGCCGTCTTCGATATTAGCCTGGACCGAAAAAGAAGTTTAGTATTCGACAAAGAATATATTCAAAACTTGACATTTGCCTGGCAATTAATTTCTTTGTTATTAGAAATATTTGGGAGACAAATATTACAATATAATTAATTAAACATGGGAGTTTCTATGAGGCAATTGCTAATTATTTTATCAATCCTTCTTCTGGCCACAAATCTATTCGCTCAGGCACCCGATTTTCTCTGGGGTAAAGAGTATGGCGACAAACCGGGCTGGGACGGTTACGATCAGCTATATGGCGCAACGCCAACATCCGATGGCGGCTTTGCGCTGAATGGTTACAGTTCGACCTGGGGCGATACAATCAAAGGCGATCAATGGGTGGTAAAGATAAATTCTGACGGTGATACTTTATGGACCGGCACCTTTGGAGATTTTGACCGACGCGATTACGGTCGCGATATTATTGAGACTTATGACAGTGGTCTGGTCATCTGCGGTCATGGACGAATTGTCACCACATCCGAGGAATACCGGATTCGACTGTTTAAGACTGATTTGGATGGCAATCAGCTCTGGGAAAAAGATTACGTTAGCGCCAATAGTTTCAGCACCGAACAAATTATCGAGACCTCCGACAGCGGCTTTGCCATTGTCGGCTGGACCAATGACAAAGATGTTTTCTTATTTCGCGCCGATTCGCTGGGAGATTCGGTTTGGACCCAAATGTATGGCGGTGCCAGCAATGATATCGGTTATGGGGTATGCCAGACAGCCGATGATGGGTTTTTGATCGTCGGCAGCACTGAATCGTACGGACTCGGTTCATATGATATCTATGTCATCAAAACCGATGATGTTGGAGATACGGTCTGGACCGGGACTTTTGGTGGAACCAGTTATGAAGAGGGCCGGGCTATCGCAAAGACCCACGACGGTCATTATATGATTGCCGGATTAACCGTTAACACCAATACTGATGTCTATCTGCTTAAAATACAGGATGATGCTACTGTTGATTGGCAGAAATCGTTGGGGCAGGATGATGCTAATGATCAAGCAAATGGTATCACGGCAACCGCCGATAACGGATTTTTAATCGCCGGAAATCATTACAGTGTCACCAATGGTGAAAATGATATGTATATGATCAAAATTGATGCCAACGGCGATTCATTGTGGAGTTACACACATGAAGACGATTTCACCCACGACGAAGCTTGGATAGCGCATCAGGCTGAGGATGGCGATATATATCTGTTCGGAACTCGGGCTGCCTCCAGCTCTGGAGCTTATCGGGATTACTGGGTGCTTAAATTCGATGCCTCACTGGATAATCGAATTGACATAGTGGAGACCATTCCGCAGAACTTTAACCTTTCCCAAAATCGACCCAATCCATTTAATCCGAGTACAGAAATCGAATTTGCCTTAACAAGAACAACTGATTGGACTTTGACAATTTATAATATCATTGGCCAAAAGGTGGAAGCATTCGCCGGACATGACGCCGCCGGGTCGGTTATTATTAATTGGGATGCTTCTGATTATACATCGGGCATTTATTTTTACAGACTTGACGCCGGAGAATTTACTACTACAAAAAAGATGGTCTTATTGAAATAGATTTGATTAACACGGCAGACGAGGACGTCTGCCGCGCACAAAACTGATTATATTATCTAAATATGAAAGAAAGGAAAAATCTTTAATGTTAATTATATAGTCATTTTTGGTTTTAGGGACTTTTACTTGTATATTTATGGCAAATATTATATATGATAGGATAGCATAATTTCAATAGAAAATATGAAAAATGGATTAGACAAATCCGTTTTAAATCAATTGGTAAACAACGCTGTCGCAAAAAAATATATTTACGGAGCTGTTTTTTATGTATCATCTGATGACAACAGCATTGATTTAATCAGTGCATCCGGAAATATGGAAGAAGATAGTCAATATTATATCGCCAGCATCAACAAACTTTTTATTTCTGCAATCGTCCTGAGATTGTTTACAGAAAACAAATTAGATCTGCAGGACAAAATTGTTAAATATCTTCCGGACGAGCTAGTTCGGGGATTACATATATTTAAAAGACAGGATTATTCAGACTCCCTTACCATTTCCCATTTGATGTCTCATACCTCCGGGCTTCCTTGTTATTTGGCTGATAAACAGGCCAACGGAAAAACAGCAATGAAGGAACTTGAAGCAGGTATTGATCAATCCTGGCCAATTGACAAAGTAATTCGTGAAGTAAAAAGGATGAAGACACACTTTCTCCCGGGAAAAAAAGGCAGGGCCAAATATGGAGATACAAACTATCAAATTTTGGGTTTGATTATAGAAAATATTACGGGAGAGACTGTAAATACTGTCCTGAATAATCTGTTTCAAGAACTGAGCTTATATAATACCTATGTTTATGAAGATGCAGATGACAATAATTTTGTCCCCATTCAATATAAATCGGCAATAGTAAATCTCCCGCTTTTTCTTACCTCCACACAAAATGATATTATTTCTACTGCAAAGGATCAAATGACATTTTTAAAAGCATTCTTTAATGGTTATTTTTTCCCAAAGGAAAGATTCAATGAATTGGAGAAGTGGAATAATATTTTCTTTCCGCTAAAATCTGGTATCGGCGTAGAAAAATTCTATATGCCCCGCATTTTTTCACTGTTTCATCCCGTGCCCGATATGATTGGTAAATGTGGTTCTACCGGTGCCGTGGCTTTTTATGTGCCTGATAAGGATATTTACATCACAGGATCCGTAAACCAGCAAGCAAGGCCTAATATAGCGTTTCAGACAATGATAAAAATTGTAAATAAATTGAAGTAGCCAATGGCGGGGCAGATAACTTCTCTCACCTTTTCCGACAAATTAGAGATACAGTTTACTTTCGGCCAAGAATATAAAGAACAGATTCCGGGCTGTAACTCAACGCTTTCAAGATATTTTGTAATTTTTCGCCCTCTGATATTAAATCATCCTGTCCGCCAATCTCCTTTAATTTCTCCAACGAATCAGAGATATTTGCCAGCATAAATTTCAACGAATCAGGATCAGAATCGTTTTCAAGATGTTCAAAAATCTCATATTCGTTCAGCTCAAGTTTTTCCACATGGTTTAAGATCTCATCTTTGGTCAGCGTTTCATTATGCGGTTCGCCATTTAACCGATCTACTTCGGCCCGCCAATGATGCCAGTGGCGGTGAGAATTTGGCAGTTCGGTTTTTGGATCCTGAAACATTTCGCCCAGAATAAACAGACCACCCGGCTTCAAAACTCTTTTCATCTCAGACAGTACTTTGTCGATCTCGTTGAGGTGATGCATTGAATGACGCATCGCGACGGTGTCAAAATAATTATCCTCAAAAGCAAGCTTCTCGGCATTCATTGGATTATATAATATTTCATTGCCCGGTCTTTCCTGCGCCTCTTTGAGCCTTTCCTCGGACATATCGACACCAATAGCTTCAACATAATTTTCAAATGTATCGGTTAAATACCGAATAAAATCTCCATACGCGGTGGCAACATCAAGAATCCTGCCGCCCTCAATATTTTTTAGCTTTTCATCCAATATGTTCATAGTACCATCTATTGTTTTATTTTATAATTTGTACGAATGATATCAGACCTTTTTTTCCTGACAAACTGGCTTAGTTGTTCGGTCAGATTTTCATCCAACTTTTCTTTAGCATAAAGTTCTTTGAATAAAATATTCGTTTCGAGCTTAAAGCATTCATCAAGACCGGCCGCACGGGCTATCTGTGATAATCTCATAAACGCCTTATTATCCTCGGTTTTGGTCGGGAAACCATCTTTTTCAGTTGATGTTATCTTAATAAATCCGGAATCGCTGTCGAGCCTGACCATATCAGTTTTATCACAGTAGCCGATTATATCTTCTTTGAGTGCATTCAGTTCCGATTCGATTTTTTTCTTCTCCTCATTGAGTAGCAAATACTTTTCGGCCAGCTCTTTCCCCGTCTCGGGGTTTAAGACATCGGATGCTTCATCTTCAATCGCCCGCCGATGCCTTTTGGCCGGGCAAAGTTCGAAATAGGGACAATAGTCGCAGAGCGCTGATTCTTTGACCGGGAAATCATTATCGCGTGCCGCCTGCTCGATCTCTAAGATCAAATTAATACTGTCCTGCTTGAGCATATCGAGCTTGTCCTGATCCATCACCGTTGTCATCGCGATTCCCTGCCGCAGATATATCTGTTTCAATTCGATCTTATCAAACTGCGGCCAGAGGAAATTGACCGCATGCTGATAAAGACCCATCTGAAGATTATTATCCAGATCCTGCTGAGTCGGTAGTCTTGCCTGCGTTTTATAATCAACAATTTCAACCACACCATCTTTGCGCTGCACCAATTTGTCAAGTTTGGCCCGCATCATAAACCGATTGGCCGAATCAAGCGGGAAGCTGGCATTTTTTTCCAACCCGATAATCTCGCCCTCATCAAATGGATGGTACATCTTATAATATTTTGCCAGCGCTTTAGCACCGGTATTAATAAAATCATCGATCCCCATATACTCTTTGGTCACTTTTATCCGGTCGCGATCCGATCCTTCCCACTCCTTGTGGTAATCGGCCAACATCTCTTCTTCCGGTTGGATCCGTCCGTTAACTTTAAATTTATACAGTTTTTCAAGAGCACGATGCACCGCCGACCCAAGAAACATCTCAACACTTACCGGTTTTTCAACGGTAGCTTTTTCAATATGATTAAATTTATACTGACGGGGACAATTCTGGAACTGGCCTATTTTTGAATAGCTATAACTTCTTATCACAATTCCTCCAATGTTAACTTGGAATATAATGATAAACCAATATACCGTAAATCACATTGTAAAATCAACTCATAATAAAAAACGCCCGTCGAAACGGGCGTTAAAATTCAAATTTGTCTTATTTCTTTAGAATCCAAGCATAACGCCAACCGTAAGAGTAAAATATCTCCTGTTGCCAACGCTAAAATTTGTCCAATAATGACGGTATTCGCCATAAACAGCTATCGGTGCAGCTGGCGGAGCAATTTTAACACCGCCGATAATATGAAATCCGCTTCCATTAATGGCTCCACCTGCGGTAACACCCATAGCGCTTACGGTAGTGCCAAGAGAGTGAAACCCATAACCAAAACCGGCATACGGTTTCAAAAGTGAGAAATCAAACGGTTTGACGACAGAGGCGTTGAGAGTCAAAAAGTGAAGCGTCCCTTCGGCCGGAATAGCCCCGCCGGCCTGATACTTTTTCCATGAATATTCGATGCTTCCGATTACATCAACCACAGGTAATGCGGAAAACCTGTAGTCGGCTCCAATCAATGTCATACCTTCGTTGTAGGTATCATCGCTGGCATCTTTTGAAAAACCAAACTTGGCGCCAATACCTGCCGAAACCATCGTTGGGATTACAAATATAAGGACAATCAACAGAAACAGTTTATTACAATTTTTCATCTTTCTCCTCCTTAAGAGTATAATCGGCTATCCTTGCCGATTATTAACAGGAATAAGGCTAACGGCCCTGATCGGCGCGACGGTTTTTCTTCTCCTGCTCAACATTATTCCGAATATCGGTGATAATAGAATTTAGTCTTTGAACTTCGGCCCGAGCCGCCTGGTCAAAATCATCATTATTATTGGAGGCGTACAAGATAGATCTGGAGACATTTATCAAAGCCAATTTTTTGAAATCATCGGTGCCGGCTCGTGCGGCAATTTCGAGATTGCCTCCCTGCTCGCCAACACCCGGAATAAGGATCGGGCAATCTCCCGCCGCCTTACGAATATCGGCCAACTGTTCGGGATGAGTTGCTCCAACGACTAGTCCAAGATTCTGTTCTTTATCCCAGTAGGCGACTTTTTCGGCGACATACATATAGATAGGTTTGTTGACCACATGCATAAACTGGAATTCACGGCTCCCCGGATTTGAGGTCAGACAAAGAACAAAAGCACCCTTACCCTGATAATCTAAAAACGGCCGGATAGCATCGTAACCCATATATGGATTCACTGTCACCCAATCAGCCTTATACCGTTCAAAAACGGCAGCAGCATAATGCGCCGCAGTATTACCGATATCACCCATTTTGGCATCAAGTATAACTCTGACATCATCAGGTATTTTTTTGACAATTTTTTCCAATAAAGACATCCCCTCCGGACCCAGTTCCATAAAAAAAGCGAGGTTCGGTTTATAGGCGGCGACAATGTCACAGGTTGATTCTATTATCCTGACAGCATAATCGTACATCCCCTTTATGCTCGATGAATAATCTGACGGTATTCTTTTTTTGTCGAGATCAAGCCCGACACATATCATTGAATTGTTTTTTTCCTGTATATCTTTTAGTTCGCTGACAGCGCTCATTTATATATCCTCACCTTACCGGTTAATTCTCTTATAGATTTTATTTTATTTTTTGATAAATATTTTTTTAGTTCTTTTACAATTTTGACCGGGGCATCCGGCTCAACAAACAGTGTCGTTCCGATCTGTACTGCCGATGCTCCACAGAGGAAAAATTCAATCACATCTGAGTAATTCGAAATGCCGCCGATTCCGATAATCGGAATTTTAACTGCCTTGTATACTTTATAGACACAAGCCAACGCAACCGGTTTCACCGCCGGGCCGGAAAGTCCTCCGGTATTATTGGTCAGTCGGGGACGAAAAGTATCGATATCAACCGCCATCCCAACCAGGGTATTAATCAACGAGACCGCATCGGCGCCGCCGCTTTCACAGGCGGAGGCAATATCGGCAATATGAGTAACATTTGGCGAAAGTTTTGCAATAACCGGACGGGAGAATACCTTTTTTACTTTTGAAACCGTTTCTTCGGCAAGTTTGGCATCGGTGGCGATTTCCATTCCGACATCGACATTGGGGCATGAAAAATTAAGTTCAACCATATCTGCCCGGGGAAAATCATTCAGTCGGGCGCAAAGACTGACAAAATCATTAGTACAGGTACCGGCAACGTTGACAACTACCCG
Organism: Candidatus Zixiibacteriota bacterium; assembly: GCA_032123495.1. GTDB lineage: Bacteria > Zixibacteria > MSB-5A5 > GN15 > PGXB01 > JAAERC01. The sequence continues at coordinate 35,632 of JAQBFG010000068.1, forward strand.
GGTATCAAATTTTTCAAGATAAATCAGTTTCTCTTCGATAAATTTATCGACACCGACATTCGCCAGTCCAATCGCATTTAGCATTCCGGAGCTCGCCTCGGCAGTTCGCGGCGACGGGTGACCATCGCGTGGTTTCATCGTGATCGTCTTGGTTACGATCCCGCCCAAATGTGACAGATCAAATATCTCTGCCAGCTCTTCACCATACCCGCAAGTCCCCGAAGCAGTCAAAATCGGATTTTTAAAAGAGAGTCCGGCTATTTCAACCGAAAGATCGGGTATCATAAAATTATCTCCCCTATCTCAAAAATCGGCCCTTCCTTGCAAACTCTGGTATATCCGCCTGATTTCAAAGGTTTTATACAACCAAGACAGATACCGACTCCACAAGGCATCGGCGCTTCCAAAGAAATTTGTCCCGGGATATTATATTTTTGGGCCAGTTGATCAATCGCCTTTAACATCCCTTCCGGACCACATGAGTATAGAACTTTGTTGCCTTTATTTTCCAAAAGCCATTTTTCGACTGACGAAGTAACTAATCCTTTCATACCTACTGAGCCATCTTCAGTAACCAGGATTGAATTCAGTCCGAGCTTTTTTAATCTGGTCAGTTCTATCAGATCAGATCGTCCACGGCCACCATAAAAGAAGAACAGCTTTTTGGGATCAAAACCGTTCTCAATAAGATAACGGGCAAAAAAGTAAATAGGCGGAAAACCGACTCCACCAGCAATCAATCCGACTAATTCGTTTCTTTTTGGTTTTCTGAAACTGCTGCCTAACGGTCCCAAAAGACTTAGCCTGTCCCCTTTTTTTAACGATGCCATTGCCGCAGTTCCGCGTCCAAAGACTTTGAAAAGTATTTCAAGAGATTTTTCCTCGGTATTAGCAGAATATACTGAAAAGGCTCGTCTGAAAAATAGATTACAATTGGGAACCTGTAAGTGAACAAATTGACCCGGACGAATTGATTTCGTTTTGGAAAATGGAGCGACCGTTATCGTAAAACAGTCCGGCGTCAGTTTATTCTTTTTTACTATCGAGACATCCTCAACAACAATTTTGCTCATCTAATTCCCTCGGGGCGATCAACCTGATATTTAAAAACAAACCAGGCTCCATACTCTTCAGGTTCCATCCAGCCGGTATCAAACCGCATCGCTTTGACCGTCTCTTCGGCCTCCTTATTTAATTCCGGCGACTCGGTTGGATTCATTAACCGCAGATCGTCAAGTTCACCAAAGGCATTAATTTTAACCTGAAAATACAAAATGCCATAGAAATTTGTTATATATGCCGATGGCGGATATCGAAACTCGTGATCTTTTCGGATCGGCCCTTCCTTGGTCTCCCAAATTGTATTTCCATCGGGATCAGTAAAATTCCTGTCTTCCTGATATGTTACCTGATCATCCAAAGGTGAAATGGCAGTCGGCGAGTCACCGGTATCAGTTGTATCTCCATTTGCGTATTCATCATAAGGTTGCTCGTCCAAAATCCGTTCAACCGGCTGTTTTATTTTGCCTTCCTGCATCAACAATTTTTGATCAGCCTCTTTACCATAAATTGTACTGGGAAAGGAATCGACAAAGTCCACGTAAGCGTAATAAATCGATGAATCGCCGGTGTTGGCGAATTCTTCATTAATCCAGATCGAGGAGTATCTTGCCTTGACATTCAAATTGGATTCGGGGAAACTGTCGGCAATAAGGTTGAAATAATATCTTGCCGAGTCGATATTGTTTTCGTCAAAAACAAATTTTTCGGCCTTATGATAATAATATCTGGCGTAGCCAGTATCGACCGCCGTCCCCGATAATCCCAACAGATCAATTGCCTCCGGTGCATAATCGGAACGAATATAATCGGCCAACACTATTCGGAGCGTTGAATCAAAAGCGAGAGTGTCATTGTAAAAATCGCGCTTGAGAGTCGCCATTGCTATCAATGCTTTCGGGGCAAGATATGACTCCGGGAAATTCTTTATTATATATTCAAACTCCTGATAGGCTGAGTCCGGTTTATCGAGTTGGAAAAAATAGAGTTCGGCCAGAAGGTATTGAGTAACGGCAGCATTATTAATATCTTCTTGAGTTGATGATGTATCCAAAATATTTCTTTTCAGAAACTGCTCCAGTTTGCCAATATCCGATGATCGCTGCAGGGCATCCTTAGTTATACTCTGATCGGCTTTGCGGCTCTTGGCCTTGTCATAATAACTTTTAGCCTTTTTGTAATCCTCATAATCGAATTGATAAATAAGCCCGAGATTATAATTGGCCGTCGCTCCGGCAGCATTATCAGAGCTCTCGATTGCCACTTCCTGATAGATCCCCTCAGCCAGTAAAACGTCACCATCCAATTCATGGCCCAGAGCAAGTTGAAGTTTCACTTGTCCCAGCGAATCAAAGTAGTCAGGGTCATCGGCTAACTGGTGGAAGTATTCTGTTCCCTGTTCAATACGATTAAGAAAATAACTACACTCGCCGGCCCGAAAAATAGCCTTATACTTGTCATTTAATTCCGGTTCCAATTCAAGTATTTTCAAATAACTATCAAGAGCATCTTTAAATTTGAATCTGGTGTAATAGCCATCAGCGATATAGCTTTGGGCCATAAGTTTCTCATTTCCCTCACCAAGTGAATCAACTATTGATTCAAAAAAGTTTCGCGACTTTTCATAATCCTTGTTTTCATAGTAATATTCTCCAAGCGACATGGCCGCATCACCCTTAATCGCTTTATCTTCACTTTCCTCAAACATCTTTTCAAAAAGTAACATCGCTTCAGCTTCATCGCCCAATTTTAATTTTGTTTTGGCGAGATACACACGGATTTCTTTATTCTGCTCAAATTCAGGGAATTCGGCCAAAAGCTCCCGGAATCGTTTTTCGGCAGTACTAAAATTATCTGTGTAATAATGAGAGATTCCGTTCACATACAAGGCGTCATCATACCATTTGGAATGGGGATATTTCTCAAGAACCTTGCCAGATTTTTCTATCGCCTTATTATATGACGCTTTATTGATAACTGGCCTGCTCCCCTTACTTGCTTTTCTTTTTGATTCGGCTTCATTAAAAGATTTACGGGCAAGATAGAAAGTATTATAATAAACGCATCCGGAACCAAGAACCAAAAAAACCAGCAGTAACTGGATCGCAATTATTTTGTTAAACCGATTCATAACTGTAATTTTGAATATATCCATTTTTTAAGCCTGCATCATAAAAGGCATCTGTTGCCTGTTGAAATTCCTCGGTGCTCAAACGCCTGTTAATTATTTTGTCATCAACCGCCTTATAAGCCGGAAAATACTGACTCATCAGCGAAACATATATCTCGTCTGAGACTTCGTTGGCCAGGAAATTAAATATCCCTTCAGATCCGGAAAGCAAACCCGGCAAAACCAGATGTCTGACTATTATACCTGATTCGGCCCGACCGTTTTCATTAAATTTCAAATTCCCTACCTGATTAAACATCTCTTTTATAGCTGATCTATTAGTCGTCACATAATTTTCACAGCCGGAATATTTTTTGGCGATCTTATCATCGTTATATCGCATATCCACAAGATACACATCTATTATACCATTTAGATATCTTAAAACCTCAACTTTTGCATATCCAGAGCAATTATATACAATCGGGAGATCAACTCCATCGAGTTTGGCCCGACCCAGTGCCTTGAGAATCATCGGAATCATATGATCCGGTGTTACAAAATTTATATTCTCCGCTCCGCGTTTTTGAAGATCCAGCATCATTTCGGCAAGTTCATCATCAGAAACAACAGAACCATTGCCAAACTGAGATATCGGGTAGTTCTGGCAGTATTTACAGGAAAGTGAGCAGTTTGACAAAAATATCGTCCCGGAACCTCCGCCGCATGATATCGGCGGCTCCTCGCCAAAATGCAGATTAAAACTGGCAACAGATGCTTTGTTTCCGGAATGGCACTCACCTAACTCACCTTCGAGACGGTTAACCCGGCACTCCATCGGGCAAAGCTGGCAATCGGACATCGAATTATATAATTTCTCACCGATTTCAATAATTTTATCCGGGGTGACTTTGTTTCGATTGCTCACTTTGAATCTTCTCTCAATTCTATAATTTGTTCAACGATCTCCGGCATAATCTCACCGGCCGGACCATGAATCGCATAGTCGGCGTAATCTGATAGTGGGGTCGGGTCAAGATTGACCTCAACCAAATATGCTCCGTACTGTTTGGCCGTAACCGGTAGCGAGGCCGCCGGATGAACCAGCGCTGAGGTTCCAATCGAGAAAAACAGTTCGGCCCGTTCTGAAGCGGCAAAGGCCTTATTTATGACATCGGCCGGAAGCATCTCACCAAACCAGACAACATCGGGTCTTATTTTGCCGCCGCACTGGCATTGTGGCAATTCGCCGTCGTCAATATTTATTTCGCCGTCATACGGCCGTGAGCAATCAAGGCATTTGTTAAGTGAGATATTCCCATGAACTTCATAGATATTTTTTGAACCGGCCATTCTATGCAATCCATCGACATTCTGGGTTATCAGGGAAAAATCGTCGTATAAACTTTCCATATCGACCAACGCGTGATGAGCCGGATTGGGGCCGACCTCACTCATTATCTGCCGTCGCCATAAATACCATTCCCAGACCAGTTTTGGATTGCTCATAAAGGCATCGACTGTCGCTAATTCTTCCGGTTTGAATTTATTCCAGATACCATCTTCGCCCCTGAATGTCGGCACCCCCGATTCGGCCGAGATACCGGCGCCGGTTAAAATCGCCACTTTTTTGGCATTCCTGAGAACACCTTTGAAATCATCCGGAAATTCAATCATATTGGCAAATAAGATACAAAATTTCAGCGGTCAGGGAAAGAGGGAATTTATAAATTGATTCTATTGAAATATATTTGTATCAAACTATTAACGAAATAAACTGGTATATATTGACTCGAAAAACAAAATATCTTATCTTAAATATTCAATAGATAATAGCATCAATGACCCAAATTATGAAGAAGGTAGAAGACTATTTGTATAGGAGAATCAGATGTTTAAGCTATTAAAATCGATTTCATTACTATTTCTGCTTATCGGAATATTTTCATCATCAACCAACGCCTACGATTTTCCGCAACGTAAAATAGAGGTCAAGCCGTATCTGAATTTGTTTTTCCCCAGTGATATCTGGGAAAGGGATTCTCAACCAAGTGTCGTCGAGAATAAAACATCTTTTGGATTGGGATTGAAATTAAGGACCCAGTTTTCAAATCAATTCGGATTTGTCTTAAACACAGCCTATAACAGATTTCAAGTTCCCGACGCTGTTTCAAATGAAGGTGTTATTCTGACTGCTGGCGGATATTATGAAAAATCATTTAATTTTGGTGAGATAACTTTTGATCTTGGCTACGGAATCATAATTGCAGCCGATGAAGTACTCGGCTTGCTGATGCCGAGCTTTGAATATAGCCGGCCAGTATCAGAGAGGATGTCTATTGCTCTTGAATTAGGCCTTCCGATTCCGAATGACTGGCCCAAAGATTTTGCGTACAAGGAGAAATTTGGCTCATTGACACTTTCGGTCGGAACAATATTTCTCTTTTAGATATCTATTTGCTGGAAATATTGATCTGCTCCATAATATTGAAGGCCCGCATCCGGACTAAACTCTCCGTTTTATAACCTGGTGCATCAATATTTTCTTCGACTATCTTTATAATAGCCAGATTATAACTTCCCGTCTGACCGCCCAGCGGAGCCAGATCGGCGGCTGTCAGCGTCTCACTTCCATCGTTGGGCGTTTCTTTCCAGACGCCGGTCGAATCGGTTCCATCCAATAATGTCAGCCAGATATTTCCATCGCATAAAGAACTTTCCCAGGTAACATTAAATCCGGTAATTGAAACCGTGTTGAATGATTCGGGTGAAACAATGCCAAGCGTACAAGCCGGGAAAGAAACATTTGTATTAAGATTGGGAACATCGGCATTGCCATAAATATCAATATCAACCTGTCCGCCATTATTAATAAAAGGCATTGACCATTCGAAATAACTATAACTTTGAGTGCCGACACTCCAATCAAGTTTAGTATCTCCGACAAAAATCGAATCTGCCTGAAGCGGTTCAATCGGTGCCGCAAGCGCAGAACCGGTATCAAGACGGGCACGGATTTCTTCCATTAAATGATAACCTGAAGGTGTCAAGCGGACGTCGATTTCAAAAAATGCAAATATATTAGCTTCAACAGGATAATCGGTCGTAAACTCCCAAAGTGGACTTTCGATAGTATCAGTATCATAATATGCCTCCACCCGCCAATAGTAATTCGTTGCATAATCAAGGGTATCACTTAATAAATTATAATATGGGACATTCAATCCCGAAGCTAAAAGAGACGGATCGGTTGTTGCTCCCAAATATATATTAAAATCATATGGTGTAAGATCAGGATTATAAATCTCCCATGCAAAACTCGGATTAATACCTATTCCGACTTCTCCGCTGTCGGGAGTCGGTGAATGAATATGTCCGGCATCCCATAATTCAGCGGCGGTTGTAAAGGTTCTGGTTTCCGATTCCGCTGTTGCATACACTTCATAATGATTGTCATACATACCTGCCCCGGCAGAAATATACCAACTATAAAGTGTTGATGGTTTCAAGGGTCCGATCTCCAACGTGCTGTCATCTTTTCCTACCGCAAAATCGCTATATAAAGTAAAACCACTTGAATCTCTCAGTAAATGTATCGATTGATTTTCACGCCTTGTAGTATGAATAAAGAGTGTTTTCCATTTCAAAGTTGTCATTGAAGTATGAATAATTTCACCCTCTTCCGGCTCTAACAATATGAATTCAATATCGCCGCTGGGACAATTGATACAGCAATCACAACGAATAAAAAGCGCGGATATGAGTATTAAGAATAAAATCATAATTTGTAATGACATTTTCATTTTTGATTCTCCCAGATATTAAGATAATATTAAGTATAAAATCTCACCATTTAAATAGCAAGAAGTAACATCAACCAAAACATAAATTATTATTTGTGGCCGGTATTTAATTTTGATAAATTACCGTTATGACAAAAAAGGTTTTATTTTCGATTTTGGTTTTCCTGATGTTTGTGACCCTGCTGGAAGTTTCAGCACGATTTTTTGAAACATCGCTGGTAAAATCTTCCGATAACAGTAAAAAAGATCGCGGCTGGCAAACCGAGTTTTTTAGTTCATATTTTGATTGGCACCAATCCGACCCTGACCTGTTATGGCGCTTTTTGCCAAATCTGGCCAATAAACTTATTCAGACCAACTCCGAAGGTATTCTTGGTGGAGAGATTCCCAAAAAGAAACGGGCAGAAACAATTCGCGTCCTGATACTTGGTGACTCCTCACCGGTTGGACTCGGTCTGGAAACGCGCGATCATGCTTTCGATTCGATATTAAAATATATGCTCAGGAACGAGTATCTCGGGAAGCGGAATTTCGAAGTTATCAATGGTGCCGTTTCCGGTTATACCAGCGAACAGATAAGAAAATATCTGGAGATAAAAGGCCGCGAGTTGGAACCTGATATAATAATTCTGTACTGCGGCAATAACGACGCCTCAATCTCCGGATATTACACCGATCGTGAAATTATGACAAGACAGCTGTTGAAAAAACCGCGCCGCTTCCTTTCAACTTTTGCCTTTTATCGGGTCTTAAGCAATTTTATTGCTTCTTTAAAAGAGACAGATGAGCATGCTGATACCGACAAAGAATTACAGGTCAGGGTACCGGCGGAGCAGTACGGCGAAAATCTGTCGGATATCGCTGATTTATGTCATGAACTTGATTGCTCGCTTATCATTTTGAAGCCACCGGTCCCGCTTATATGGCCGGCCGGATTGCAGTTTAAGGTTTTCACTCACTTGACCGGTGGTGATGGGGAACTGATTTTCCCGGAACAGATGTCAAATATTATAGGGAGAGAGTTATTGTATTGCGTTGACAACACTGAATTTTCGAAAATTTTTGGAACCGGTGATTTTTTTGCGGAACATGTTCTCGGCTCCGCTTATAATGATTCTATGCCTAATGAACAGGCGATCGAGTATTATTCAAATAAGCTTCTCAAAGATGAAAAAAATCATTTGCTGTATAACAACATGGGCGTCTCATTCTGGAAAAGCAGTCAATATTTTGAGGCAAATTACAGTTTTAAAGCTGCCCGCGCCTTGTATCTAAGTGAACATAAAAAAGACAGCAGCCTTATAATATCAGCTGCCGGTGTCCCATATCTTTATAATATTGGAGTTAATCTGATATCACAATCGGGCAAAGGTATCGAAATTCTAAAAGATTCTTCACAAGCTGCCTTTGCTTATCTTGATTCGGCCCTGCAGTATGATTATTTTTCACTACGGATAAAAAATGCTTACCTGCAACAGATAGACCAATTATCCGAATATGAGAATGTAACAGTGATAGATCTTCCGACGATATTCAGAGAGCAGGGCGGCGAAAAACTATTTGTCGATCATTGTCATCCGACTTTTAAGGGACATTATATTATTGCTGAAGAGATATTAAAAATCTTCAAATCAGAATTTCGATTATAATCAGCAGGTCGAAATCCCACAGGGTTTAGATATTTGTAATATATTGGGGTAGCCCACCGCTCGCGGTGGGTTTCTTATTGCAAAAAAATCCCTCACGTCATCTTACAACTTTGTACGCGGCAGGTAATCGCCCACAATATTTGACAAAACTATAGATTTATGCTATATTGGCATTGGATTACAGTATATGATTAAAAAAGCAAAACACTTCATTTGGATTATCTTTGTAATAGCGTATTTCTGCGTAAGTCCTTGCCATGCACAACATATTGATTTTCTTAGACTTGTTAATTCCCCCAGAGCGATTGGAATGGGCGAATGTTCAGTAAATAATATCGATCAATTGTCGGCGATTTACAATCCGGGTGCATTGGGTTTATTTCATATGCAAAGGCGGTTTGGTATTGTAATCCCAAATAGCACTCAAATATTGAAAGAGGCCGACTACGATTTGCATTTAAGATCTTCCAGCTACAGTGCCAGGTTATATGGAATCAATCTAAATAAAAACAAGGTAAATAAATTTGGCACCGCTATAAGCCTATCATATTCACATATTAAGCTTAGCTATACCAGTTCAACAGTGCCATATTCGATATATGGCCCATTAAAATATTATTACAATTCACATCAATTTACAGTGGCACTTGGTGTGAAATATTATCTTAATTTTGGAATTGGACTAACATTGAAGAAGCAATACTTTGAAGAGAAGCCTTATTCGGATTTCATGAAACCAGGCGATGAAAATCAGTTTGACTACGGATTTATACTTGAAGCACCGGTAGGCAAATTAATTAATCATTTTTTTAAATTTGATATTTCACAAATTGGCAAAGTTGGTATTGAAATAAATGCATCGTATGCCTTTTTCAAACCCGAAAAGTATAACTCCAGCATGAATTACTTTGGTGACACTACAGATTATGCTTATTTATTTTCAACTTCCAATAATAATACTAATTTTGATAGAAGCGGATATTCAATAAAAGGAGATATCGAATATGCAAATAATCATCTGTTATCAATTGCCATAACAGGTGAAATAGAGAATTTTCTGGCTAATCGGAGAATTTATGGACCGCCACCTCATGATTACAACTCCCTTGGCACCGATTATTATTTTTGGGTTGGAAATGATAAAATCAAAAAAAGAGGATACGAATTAGGATTAGGCAATTTTGTATTTTTTCGCTGGGGTAAATACAAAATTTACACAGGAAATATTTCGGTTTCAACTGTTGGTCTGGGAATCAATTTATCGGCGATGTTTAAATGGCTAAAACCCAAGGACAAAAATATAAAAGGGAAATTACTTCGCTATCTTTATAACAACCTTGATATAAGATTTGATATGGCCAAGTACGATCGGCCCGTGCTATCCCATAATTTTATTTTAAGATTAGGCTATGATCCCATTACTGCTATTGGGTACTGGTGGAGAGTAAAATCATCTGTTAAGACATTATCACTTAATCTAGCATTTTAGTATAAAAGAATTCCCACCCGTTGGGTGGGTTACAAATTTTACCTACACAACGTCTAATTAAATCATTGCCCGGCAGTAACAATTTGATTTTGGTCGACAAGAAACCGGGGCGGCATTGTTTTTGGATTTCCGGCAAAAAGTAAGAAACTGATCTCAGTCGGCTCACCTTTTTTCAACAACAAGTTAAACAAATGAATCAACGAAGTTCCCTGATACACCTTTTCAAACCCGCCTTCTGAAAGTGAGACGGTATTGATCGGACCCTGCCAGACTTCGGCGGTTTTATCAACCATCATCGCAACCGCAAATTTGCGCCAGTCATCCTGCATGATAATACTATGGTTTTTCGGACGCACCACAGTGGCATCGAGATAACCATCGCCGATTTTTTGCCCGTTAAAAAGAATGTACCTATCGTCGGCATGTCCCGCCTGGAAATTAAAATTGTTTTCAACCGCAAAACGGACATCGCTGATATCTTCGTTTAAAGCGGTCAGACAATAATTTACCGAAATCGCTTCTGAATCCAAACTGAAATGATACCGCTTATCGATTCTGATCGCTTTGAATATATTGTTCTGCTGAAAATGACCAAAACGGCGCAGATCGATTATTCCGGGCGCACTATCTTTAACATGCTGATATGGTTCCAGCACAAAATTACCGCTATCGAAAAATTTCGCTGACAGAAAATTATCTATATTAACATCATTGCCCAAAAAGTGATCAATAAAACAGCGTCTCAAATACCAATCCTCGGCCAAAATATTTTCCAGTCCTGATTCTTTGGCTTTCATCGAATCATGAATTGAATTTGAACCGTTTTCGTTTTCGATACCATCTATGACAGCCGATGACAGTTTTCGATGATACCCCTCTTTCCGTCGATTGAGAATGTCGGTCGGGTTAAAATTGCTTTCAAGACAATTAAGTTCCACCATACTGCCACCGGTGGATGGTTTAATGACCGAAATAAATTTATTGGTCGTTACGGTTATTTCATCAAAACCATCGCAGTCGTAATCGGAAACTTCGGTTTTGGTATCATCGCGGGGTAATTCACTTATCAGTTTTTCCGCACCGATCAGATTTTCAAAAATAGCCGATCGCAGATGCGGAAGATACAAACCGCCAAAAACACCGTGCCAATAAGCGCAGTTGCACTGTCCGGCATAGAGTTGTTCACGGGCTTCATTGATAGTTTCAAAATTATCGGGATTTGTCTTTTCGTATTCTGACAGTTTTGCTGAAACCGATAGCATTCTTTTGTGCATCAAATTTGATTCGGGATATTTACCTAAAAATCCGCGCCAGTGTCCGCCGCGAACAAAACGACCATACTCTGTGATCTTACCGCTGTCTTTCAGCCAATTTTCAAAATCTTCAAATTCAACATAAGCTTTGGGGGGTAATGACCAGTGCAGCATCTCGGCATATGAGGCCGATTGCAGATAGGCTCGCCCAACCGGCTCGGTTATCGCTGCTTCACCAAGCGGACAAACTTCAAGCCAGTCGTTATTATATTCGAGTGCCGCAAATAACTCCTCAAGCCATTTTTCTGTATAACAATGCTGAAAAGTTCCGGGCCAACTGCCGAATTTTTCGCCGTCATCGGCATAGATCGCCATTCCTTCAGGATTAATTTCGGCCTGTTTTTTAAGTTCGTTGATAACCTCTTCAATCTTACCGAAAGGAATTAAATAACGAAGTTTTTTCTGTATCGGCAAAAGCTTGATTTGATAACCTTCTTCTTCGGTAACAAAAACACCCTTTAAATCTTCATGCTGAAATCCGGCATAAAGAAAATGAGTATCATCGATCGGCAAATATTGGACACCGGATTGTTTCAATGTTTTGGGAAGATGCGGCTCCCAGACCCGTTCGGTTAACCATAATCCGGTCGGTTCGACATTAAATTTATTTTTCAGATATTTATTGAGAAGTTCTATCTGTCCTTTTTTATCACGGTCAGGAATTGAGGGTAAAATCGGCTCATAAAAACCGCCGGTCATCAGCTCAATACGTTTTTGATCAACCAGTTTTTTCACCATCTGCAGATATTCAGGATGGTTTTCTTCCTGCCAGTTCCAGAGAATCCCTGATTGATGCAGCGACAAACGGATATTTTCATACTGCTGAAGCAGTTTGATAAACGGCGAATAGGCCTGATTATGTGCTTCTTCAAAAATATGATCAAAATTGCCGACCGGCTGATGATTATGAAGTCCTATTGCTAACCTGAATTTCCCCATTGTTTTCCTATCGCAATCAGTTAATCTGTTCGAGCGAATTATAAATCGTCACATAGTTTTCGTATCGGAACTTTGGAATCAGACCTTTATCAACCGCATCCTTTATAACACAATCAGGTTCGTGAGTATGACTGCAGCCAGTAAAACGACATTGATCCAGATACTCTTCCATCTCTTTATAATAATAAGGCAGATCTTCCTGTTTAAGTTCCCACAATCTTAATATTTTTATTCCCGGGCTATCAACCACAAAACCGCCTCCGGGAATTTCATACATCTCGATGGCTGAAGTAGTATGAACCCCCTTATCGCTGTATTTGGAAACCTCTTTGACCTTTATATTTAAACCGGGAACCAGTCTGTTTAAAATTGTCGATTTGCCAACACCGGAATGTCCGGCAAAAATCGTCCGCTCATCTTTGAGAATTTTCCTCAGTTCGTCAAACGATTCACCGGTTTCGGCTGAGACAAAAATAATCGGAACATCGATTTTGCTGTAAGCCTTTTCAAGTTCATCGGCCATTTCGGGGCGACCGAGATCGCTTTTGTTGACAATAACAATCGGTTTCAAATCACCCATTTCGGCGGCAATAATAAAACGGTCGATCAATCCCGGTTTTAATGGTGGGTTTTGTGATGAAACAATTATTCCGAGTTGGCTGATATTGGCGGCAATAACCTGCCTCTTGGTATCGCTGGTTTTGGCCGGACGAGCAAACATGGTTCGTCGTTCGGCAACTTTTTCAATAACACCCGACCCATCGGCAGCAATCAGGATTTCGACATCATCGCCGACCGCAACCGGCGTAATTTGAGCAGTTCCGTATTTTAACCGCCCCCTGATTTCGCATGGAATATTCCGGCCATTGCTACGAACTGTAAACGACTTCCCATGTCCACGGATAACAATCCCTTTATCCGTCATCTAAATCGTACTCATCCTCCACAAGAAATTCCTGCCAATCAATGCGATTTTTCTTCTTTTCTTTTCTGATCCGGCGAGAGTTTTCCTCATCATAATCCGACAGGCGGCTTTTTTTACTTTTACCGGACCAGCTATTAGCCTGACGTTTGCGTGTTTTATCCCACGCCTTTTTTGATCTTTTTTGTGTTTCTTCTTGTTCCATAAATATACTTTTGAAATTATTCAACCATAGATATTTAATATATCGGTATCTGTCTTTTCAATTTTAGTAAAATATTCTGCCAATTATTCAAATATTAAGTCTGTAATCAAATAAGCCTTATTTATATTATAAACAAATATAATATAAAAACGGTTCCAACACAATAATATTTTATATTGTTGATGATATCATATTGAAACTTTATATTAGTTTACCAATAAAATAGAAAAACAAAAGGTGAAATAAATAATGAATATAATTACCAAGATCTTCGGCACCAAACATGACCGGGATGTCAAAAAAGTCACCCCGCTGGTCGACGAAATAAATGAGTTTTTTGACAAGCTGAAAAACCTCTCCGATGACGAGCTAAGAGCCAAAACCGATGAATTCAAAAAACGACTGATCGATGAAGAAACCCTCGACGATATCCTTCCTGAGGCCTATGCCGTTGTTAAAGAGACCTGCAAAAGATTAGCCGGGACATCATGGGATGTCGCCGGAATCGAGACCGAGTGGAACATGGTTCCTTACGATGTTCAGCTTATCGGCGGAATTATTTTACATCAGGGAAAAATCGCCGAGATGGCAACCGGTGAGGGTAAAACGCTGGTTGCAACTCTACCGACCTATCTAAATGCCCTGACCGGCAAAGGTGTCCATCTGGTCACGGTCAATGACTACCTCGCGCTACGTGACAGTGAGTGGATGGGTGAAATATTTAAATTCCTCGGCTTAACCGTTGGATGTATCCAAAATGAGATGACTTCGGCTGATCGCGTGATTGAGTATAACAAAGATATCACCTATGGTACCAACAACGAATTCGGATTTGACTATCTACGCGACAATATGGCCCAGTCGAAAGAAGACCGGGTGCATCGCGGTTATAATTATGCCATCATCGATGAGGTCGATTCGGTTCTAATCGACGAAGCGCGGACCCCGCTGATTATCTCCGGGCCGGTTAAAAGCACAATCAATAAACGATATGGGGAGATGCGGCCGACGGTCAACACGCTGGTTCGTAAGCAGACCAATCTGATCAATGAAAGAATCGCCAAAGCTGAAAAACTTCTCCAAACCGGGAAAGATGATGACACCTATGAAGCTGGAAAACATCTTCTTGCGGTCAGTCGCGGCGCCCCCAAAAATAAAAAGTTTTTGAAACTGACCAAGGAACCGGGGATAAAATCTCTGATTGATTCAGTCGAATCAAATTATCTTCGCGACAAAAAACTTTACGAAATCGATGAGACGCTTAATTATGTCATCATTGAGAGAGAAAATACCATTGATTTGACTGATTTTGGCCGAACTCAGTTTCCTCAGGATATTCAGGAACTGTTTACTATTCCTGATCTGAATGTCGGTCTCTCTGAAATTGAAGGTGACACATCTTTATCGGCGGATGCAAAAACAAAAAAAACCGATGAGCTTTATCGCCTGCATGGTGAACGCTCAGAAAAGGTTCATTCTATCAGTCAGCTTTTGAAAGCATATACCCTTTTTGAAAAAGATAACGAGTATGTCGTTCAGGACGGCAAAATTATGATCGTCGATGAGTTCACCGGACGATTGATGCCGGGGCGACGGTATTCCGATGGTCTGCATCAGGCGATTGAAGCAAAAGAACAGGTCAAGATCGAGGGTGAATCGCAAACACTGGCAACTATTACGCTCCAGAATTATTTCAGGATGTATGACAAACTGGCCGGCATGACCGGTACTGCCGAGACCGAGGCGCAGGAACTGTTTGATATCTACAAACTCGATGTCACCTGCATCCCCACCAATGAGGCGGTCAGAAGAATGGACGGCGAAGATGTTATCTATAAAACCCGCCGCGAAAAATATAACGCTATCATTGAAGAGATCACCCATTGCCATAATCAAAAACAACCGGTGCTGGTTGGTACTGTCTCAGTCGAAGTCTCAGAAACTTTGTCTAGAATGTTAAAACGAGCTAACGTTCCCCACTCGGTCCTTAATGCCAAACATCACCAGCAGGAGGCCGAAATCGTTTCCAAGGCGGGACAACCGGGAGCGGTGACGATTGCGACCAACATGGCCGGTCGTGGAACCGATATTAAACTCGGCAAAGGTGTGGTCAAACATCCCAACTGTGCCCTGAAAGATCCGCGCCAGGACGAAGAGATCTGCCCGCATTATGAAGAATTAAACTGCAAGGAAACAGTCCCCTGCGGTCTGCATATTATCGGAACCGAGCGGCATGATGCCCGCCGAATTGATCGTCAGTTGCGCGGTCGTTCCGGCCGCCAGGGTGATCCCGGTTCCAGTCTGTTTTATATGTCGCTTGATGATAATCTGATGCGGATGTTCGGCTCCGACCGTTTGGCAAGTATTATGGATCGGCTTGGTGTCAAGGAAGGTGAGGTTATCACCGCCGGGATGGTCACCAAAGCTATCGAACGGGCGCAGAAACGGGTCGAGACGCAGAACTTCTCGATTCGTAAACATACGCTGGAGTATGACGACGTCATGAACGCCCAGCGTGAGGTTATCTATGATCGCCGTCTCGCCGCTTTGGAAAGAAAATCTATCAATGATGAAGTGACCGAGCTTATCGAGGAGGTGCTGGAATCGATCATTGAAAAGTATTGCCCCGAAAAAGAGTATCCGGAAAACTGGGAATTTTCGGCACTTCAAGCCGAGGTTCGTTTTACTTATCTGGTCGATCTAAAATTCAAGGAAGAAGATATCCCTGCCCTCACCCGCGAGACCCTGTTTAAGAATCTGCTTGGTGTCGTCATGAAGTTTTATAACCAGAAAGAACGGCTGTATGGTGAAGAGATCATGCGCAAACTCGAGAAATATGCCGTTCTGGTGACTATTGACCGGCACTGGCGCGATCATATGTATGAGATGGATCAGCTCAAAACCGGTATCGGTCTGCGGTCGTACGGTCAGCGTGATCCGTTGATTGAATATAAAAAAGAATCTTACAATCTGTTTTCCGAACTAATCGGGACAATCGATAAAGATATTGTCGGGATGGTTTTCAAACTGCAAGTCAATATCCCAGAGGTGGAACGTGAGCGTCGGCAAAAAGAGATGCAGAGTCAGGATCTGGTCGCGTCGCATCAGGATACAGTCGGGATGGGATTCGGTTCGGCGACACAATCAGAAGAAGGCAGTCCGATGGCCGAGGCCTCCCAGCGCGGTAAGGCGAAACCGATACAGCGTGAGGGCCCCAAAGTCGGCCGCAATGATCCCTGCCCCTGCGGCTCCGGCAAGAAGTATAAAAAATGCCACGGCGCAAGTTGAGAATTTATAGTTTACTGGGAGGAATTACAATATGTATAGCCGTATCAGCTTTATTACACTTGCGGTCTTCCTGATATTTTTCATTGAAGCATATCCGGAGCAATCGATTCAGGGAGGATATTCCACAAAGCCCCTCGAAAAAGCCGTGTTTGATCAGGCCAGAACAACTGCCGGTTTGCTACATATCAATAGCTGGTTAAACGAAAACTATTCTTCTCTAACTGACAAAACCAAAAAAGGGCCAAGAGAAAATCTTTACTACTTGATAGATTCGTGGGTTAAAAGTATTTATCAACAAGATAGTGTAGTATTTCCTAAAGATTATGACGGAGTGTTAAAAAACTTCTTTTCTTGGTCAGAACGTTTAGGTGTGTATGGAGGTAATCTGGTTTATAACTCACTCAAATCAGATCAGGATTCTTTAATGCCTGCCCTTAATATACCTCCAGAAAATATCTTGATTAGTTTAAATAATGATATGTTTGATATTTCCTCTAAGAAAGGTTATTGGTCTGTTTCTATTCCTTATTATTTTATGATCTGGAAAGTGAAAGATTATGTAACGAAGGATGGAATTAAAACGCAACTAATTGCCATTTCACCTGGTGCGGCATCTCACGACGGACAGGATGGGCAATCTCAATCGACATTAATGTTTTTATATGGCCCCGGAGAAAATTCTGAAACTTTCATACAGTACTGGTCCAAAATTTTTGGTTTTAACGGCAACGAAATTTCTGAAGAATTGCCACTTGATTCATTAAGAAGTCACAAACTTTATGATAAGGAATCAAGCATATACACAGAATATACTTGCTTAAACTCCGAAAATGGAGCAGTTATGGTTTATTATAGCGGAGTTAATGGCCCTTATCAATGGAATAGGCCATATTTTATAGATTTTCTTAATTCTCTTCGCAAATCATTCTAGTTTTAGTAGGGCAGGATCCCCGTGATCCTGCCATTATTCTTCCCTTTAAAATAATTATTGGCGGGATCGCCCTTCATTCTTCAGGACTTACGGCAGGGATCCCACCCTTTTTCTATCTGTCCTAATAATCTCACGGGAGATTAGCGGCCCGGTAAGTCAATAACTTCTCCTCCGTCGACCGATATTGTGCAGGCACGTAATTTATTATCATATGATACTTCACATGGATGGGCGGTAATCACAACGTTACTCACGTTTTCCTCAAGCACGATATTGAACTGGTTAGCCAAATAAACCAAAGATATACCTTTGACAGTTGTTCCATCCACAACAATTGTGCTGGCGTCATTATTGATTTCGCTAACTATTCCTTCTACCGTCTCGGAACAATCTCCTGCCCCAAAAGCTTGTATGGCGGTGAAGGTCAAAACAGCTGCTATAACCACAAACATTATTCTAATTGCACGATTCATGATAAAATCTCCTTTTAAATTGTTTTTCCCTGATCGGTTCTGATGTTTGCACCCACTTCCGGACTCAATGAATAATTATGACAAACAGATACGTTTAAAGATTTCCCCTTTCCTCGATAGCTTTCACTTACAGGTTCATGGTCCACAGATCTGAGTTACCATTTAATTATACAGAGTGTCTTTGGCTCAACTTCGTTCAGTTCGATAGAAAATAAAGGTCCTGGTTGACTTGTTTTTTTTCTTAGCTGGGGTAGCCCACCGCTTATCTCATTTTTTGTATTGGCTCTTAGACGACCCTTCAAGCGTAAGATCTAGAGCGGTGGCGCACAGCTGATCAGGATTATTGTTTTTTTCCGGTATTCTGTTGACATTAATTATTTTGTACGCCATTCTACTATGAATATGTGTTGTATAGTATTATGTTAGAAATCCAGTTTTGAGAACAACGGAGATCTCAAGGGAGAATATGAAACATCAAATAGAGGACACCTTGTATGATCGCGCGGTTGAGGCCGTTATAGAAAGATTCCATCTTGATCGGACACGATTAAGGAAAATTGGGGAATATGAGAATATTATTTACGAATGCTCTCTCAACAACGAAGACTGTATTATTAGAATTACACACGAATCTCATCGAAATGAAAATCTATTGAAAGGAGAACTTGAATGGATAGATTATTTGGGGGACCATGGCGTACCGGTTGCAGCACCCATATGTCTTACCAATAACGATAAGATTATACCGGTGAATATAGGAAACGCTGTCTTCTTAATCACATTCTTCACCAAAGCAAATGGGCATCATGTGAAATCTAAGGATTGGTCTAATGAACTAATAACCCTGTTGGGGCGAGAAATAGGCAAGCTACACCAATGCTCCAGGCAATACATCCCGGCGGATTCAAAAATAAGAAGGCCGGAATGGAATGACGATATACTTAATCCTAAACACGATAACATCAGCAAACTGCAAAACGTTATAAAAAAGCGTAACGAAGTGGTAAGACAGCTTTTGACTATGCGAAAGACCGATGCTTCGTATGGTCTAATCCATTTTGACATAAACTTTGGAAATTTCAAACTGAGTAATCAAGGAATTACTCTATTTGATTTTGACGATTGCTGCTATTGCTGGTTTATAAACGACATTGCCGTGCTTTTGGTCGAAAGTATAAATGTGTTTTGTGACACAACTGACAAGAGACCTTTTGTCCGTAATTTCCTCGAGCATTTCCTTAACGGGTACGAGCAGTTCCAGCATATTGATGAAAACATGATGATCTTGCTGCCATTGTTTACCAAGTTGAGGGAATTAGAATTATATGCCTCGTTAGTCGAATTGCCGACGAGTGAATACTATGAACATGAGAAACAGTTTATGGTGAATAGGCAGCATTCTATTGACAACGATATACCTTTTGTTGAGCTGCAATAGTTTTTGTAACCCACCATTTATGGTGGGTATTATAATATTGCACATGACACATACATTAAAAAAATCAAAATCTCCACCAAACCACACTTGTTTCTTATTCGCGTCAATGTGTACATGAGTGATTATACAGAAATAGAAAATTACAATTTTACTACAAAGAAATTGTTCGAAAAGTGCTTTTTGGCAAAACGAAGCCATTTTCGCTGTAATAATATGACAGAGTATGAGTTATAAGGAACTTTTGAGATTTATTGGTTGCCACCGGGCAGATGTGGACAGCTGCTGCGCACAATAACACAACTCAATAAACAGCTTGACTCGCAGTAGTAAATTAATCACTTTTTGCGTATTAAAAGAAAATATAAAAGAGTGAGGTTTAATGGACACGAAAAAGATGTCACAATCGCGAACGGTCAAAGCGATGCTGGTTCTTCCGCCCGATTCCAATGCCATCGGAACGATGTTTGGCGGAAAAGTGATGAGCTATATCGATGATATCGCGTCGATCTCCGCATATCGGCACTGCCGCCAGCAAGTTGTCACCGCCTCGACCGACTCGGTCGATTTCCTTTATCCGATCAACGTCGGACAGATGATCTGTATGGAATCGTTTGTCACCTGGACCCATAATACCTCGATGGAGATCTATGTTAATGTCATCAGCGAAGATCTCAAAACCGGAGAGCGAAGAGTTTGCGCTTCATCATTTTTAACCTTTGTGGCAATCGACGATAAAGGCAAAACTCAACCGGTTCCAGAGGTGATCCCGGAAACCGAATTTGAAAAGGAGCTTCATAGTACCGCTCCTGAAAGATATAAAAGACGAATGGAACGAAAATCCAATTCGAAAAAACTGGCTAAGAAATTCCCGGTTGAAAGATTAAAACAATAGCAAAAACTAATTTGTAGCTTCTTTTTTGCGTGGTTTCATAATCGAAATCACAATCGAGACGGCCAGAAGCAATCCGATTATACCAAGCGCCCACATATCGGGGATTTTATAATAACCGGAAAGAAGCATCTTAATTCCAACAAACGACAGTATCGCCGCGAGTCCATATTTAAGATAATAAAACATATCCATCAGACCGGCGAGAGCAAAATACATCGCCCGTAGTCCAAGAATAGCAAAAACATTTGATGAGTACACAATAAACGGATCAAGCGTGATCGCAAAAATAGCAGGAATCGAATCAACGGCAAAAACAACATCGGTGGTCTCAACCACGATCAAGACAACAAACAGCGGCGTTCCGAATGTTCTCCCAGCTTTTTTGATAAGGAATTTTCCGCCTTCATAATTATCCGTTAGGGGCATAAATTTTTTGACAAATTTCAGGATAGGGTTTTTCTCAGGTTCGATCTTAGTATCTCCGGCGACCCCCATCTTGATACCGGTATAAACCAAAAATGCACCAAAAATATAAATGACCCAATGAAACTTGGCGATAAGCAAAGCACCGACACCAATAAACAGTCCACGCATCACCAGTGCACCGATAATACCCCAGAAAAGAACTTTGTACTGATATTTGTCTGGAACACCAAAATAGGAGAAAATCAAAAGGAAAACAAAAATATTGTCGATACTAAGTGATCGTTCAATCAGGTACCCGGTGAAAAATTGAAGTGCTTTGGTTTCACCTTCCCAGAAATATACAAGAACATTAAAAAGCAGGGCTACAATGACCCAGATAACCGACCAGATAAGACTTTCTTTGACAGATATTTTATGATCTTTACGATGGAAAACGCCCAAATCAATCGCCAGCATCACCAATACTAACAGATTAAAGCCGCCCCAGATAAAATATTTATTAGTTAATAATTCCTGCAATTGATCGGTATCCTTAGGAACATCGCAAGTTATTCATCTTCGGTATCTTTGGCTCTGAAACCGATTCTTGGAAATGGATTAACAATCGAGCTGGCAATATTAGTCAGATGCGACGCCACTCTTTTCAGATATCTGAAATAGAGCGCCAGAACAACGGCATCGGATGGATTTGGCGGAGTACCGACGCCGCGAATAATATCCCCCATAATTTTATCGCAACGAGTAGATATCCCACGATGCTCAATCATCATCTTTTTGGCCAATTCGACATCGGGACCAGACAGAACTTTGATAATCTGATCAAACCGTAAAAGAATAGTCTCTTCGATTTCGACTAAATCTTTTTCATAAACTCCGCCATCGAGCTTTTCCGGATGCGCCTTGGCCAGTTCGGTTATATTTTTGGCAAAATCGCCAATCCGTTCGACATCGATAACAATCGAAACTAGAGCCAAACCGGGAACAATATTATGCACTCCGGAAATAGTTAGATGAGTCAGGACATTGCGGCGCACTTCCCGCTCGAATTTATTGATCTCTTTATCTTTCTCATAGATATCAAAAGGAAGTTCGGCATTATCACGGTCACGAAGAGATTTTTTCGATGCACTAAACATCTCCAGGTCAGACCCGAGCATCATAATCGTAGTTTCTAGTGCCTGATCGAGAAGATTCTCTTTACCAAAAAGCTCTATAAATTTCTTATACATAACATGTTACCTCAACAGATATATTAAAATTATCGGTATAATAAAAAAAGTCAACAGAATAAACACAATCGGATACAATTTTGATCTTGCCGTCAGGGAAGCGATTTTTCGCGCCAAATAAAGTGGGATTTTCGCCAATGGCAGGAAAATGGATATTCCGATTATATTAAAAAGCAGATGTGAAAAAGCAACTGCCGCCGCCGCTGAATTCTGAGTGACCAATGCCGCCAGAATGGCTGTCACGGTTGTTCCGATATTGGCCCCCAGCGTGTATGGATAGATCTGGCGAAGAGTCAGAACTCCAGCTCCAACCAAGGGGACAACTATTGAAGTCGTAATCGATGATGATTGGACTATGGCCGTAAGAATAATTCCTAAGGTAAGCGCCCGAAAAGTGGTTTTGAATACCGTTCTGCTAAAAAAGCCCTCCACCCGAGATAATACCATTGATTTCATAATATCAACCATAAACTTGAGGGCAATAAAAAGCAGCAAAATTGCCGCAATGGCTGACAACCAGCTTGAATCGCCCAGTAGATGAATGATATATTTGGCGACCGGCTTGGTAATGATATTAATTGGAGAGACAAATTGTAATCCGCCGGCATTTTCAAAAACAGTTTCCAAATAAAGGGCCGTACGTCCAAGAAAATTGGTGAAATACTGAAGCGGGAACAGTAATATGACGGCCAGAACATTAAAGACATCGTGAACAATGGCCCCGCTGAAGGCTCTTCCGAATTCCTGCGACCTGTTAATATGAGCCAATGAAACCAAAGTATTTGTAATAGTTGTCCCAATATTGGCGCCCATCACAATCGGAATAGCTCCTTCAATAGATATTAAGCCGCCTGCCACCATCCCGACTACGATAGATGTAGTCGTCGATGATGATTGAATAATCGATGTCGCCAATATTCCAATAAACAGACCAACAATCGGGTTAGAGGTTGTCGCCAAAAGAGTTTCGGCGAAATCTTTACCAAATAGCTTAAACGATGCCCCCAACAAGGTTATGGACAGTATAAAAATATATAAGGCGGCCAAAAGACCTAATGGTTTCCACAACGATTTAATATTGATTTTTACAGGACTCGACAGGAAATCAAAAAATTTACTCACATCCGTTCCCGTCTGTTATGCAGCTTTTTATCAAACAAATATTTTTACCCATCGTTTTGAGGCGAATATATTGTTGACATCCATCCAAGTCAAGCAATTAATAAATATAGATTGCGGATTTGCCAGATTTCAACTTAAGACAAAATGTCCCAATAACTTATTGGAGCATTAATCGAAGTAAACCTATTTTGACATTTTTTTAATATAAGATGCAAGTCTTTTTCCATACTCATAACATGCGGTCAGGCAATGCTCGTTAGGCCCATCTTTGCCATCATTGCCGACCTGGGCAAACGGTCCCCATTGATTGGCACCTTTTCCATACCCCGGCATATCATTAACAAATCCAACCATAACCATTCCGAGTTCCAATAACGTAGAATAAAGAGAGATATGAGTCAATTCAATCCCGGAAGTGAATCCGCCGCCTGACACAAACACTCCGCCAACTTTATTTTTGGCGGTAGAATTCATCCAGATCCGACCTGTTTTATCAAGAAAAGCTTTCATCTCATCGCCAATTGATCCCATCCGAACCGGTGAACCCAATATAACAGCATCATATTTCAAAATATCATCAGGGTTCGTTTCAGAGGCAACCGAAAGATTTACCTCGACTCCCGATTCTTTCAAGCCTTTTTCAACAGATTCTGCCATTCGCTTGACATGTCCATAGGCAGACTGATAAATAATAATCGCATTCATAATAAACCTTTCTCAACAATAATATTAATTTATTGCAGTATTAACGAGAGCGGCGAAAATATATTTGTGTTATTTTACTGATTATCAAAAAGACGTTTATTTTCGGTTTCTGCAGATTTTTCAATATTATCGCTCTTCAAAGAATCTTTGGTTTTGGTCTCTTCGACCGCCACCGGCAGAAGTAAAATTCCAACTTCAACCTCTTCGCGTAGAACAATCAAATAAACACCGTCTGAATCAAGTTTCTCAATAATTTTGCCCATCAGATCACGAGTGCTTCTGACCACCTCACCATTAACTCTTTTGATCAAGTCGCCGATTTGCAGACCTGCGGCATAACTAAGTCCCAAAGTATCAACATCAACAACTTCAAATAAACCAAGCGGGGTTTTTATAACCGAAAAACCAAGTCTTCCCCCGCCGGCTGAGAGTATAGTTGGTTCAGCTTCGACCGGCTTATCAGATTTTGGGCGAACAAAACTTTGCGGACGAGTCAAATTAACCAGAGCCGAATTATAAGGCTCATTGGCCAGATAGGTGACCAGCGGTGTTTCAGATGTTAACGGCCAGTTATATCGAAAATGATTTTCATAAGTGTTCCATCCCGGATTGTGTCTTTTCCAGTTTTCGGAGGAAATAATTAATTCCAGGCTATCGGGCTGAATTATATGAACGGCAGTAGCCATCGCCAAATTTGTTGCGACAACATCAAATCGATAAGCGCTTTGCTGTAATAAGGGATGATCCCAAAGATAATGCTGGATAGATTTTGGATCACTCACCTGTTGTATATTTCGCCCCGAAAGAAGCATGATTAAATTCATCAGTTGATGCAGCCCGGTTGGGGCCGCTTCGACATAATTTGATGTTTTGATACCTTCCAGAGGAAACAGAGCCGGGTCATACACTCGGTCGCAAGGAAGATATTTCATCAGATGAATTTTAAGATCCTCTTCAACCCATTCAATCCCGGAAAGTGAGGTCATTGTCGTCAAAATTGCATAACCGAGACTATCCCAGACAGCATAAAAAACCGAATCGTTACGATTTACAAATCTTATATCCCGTCTGATTTCCTGTTCATTCTCATAATAAAGCGGATAAAAAGCCCGCATCAGATTCAGATTATCAATTGTGAATTCGACTTTGGGAACATCCGGGTAAATATTATCGGCCCCAAATTGAGTCATATCAAATTGATTTGTCGTGTCCTCAGTGACCTGATCCTGCGCAAAAAGCACCGAACCGGCGAGAATAATAGCCATTATTAAAAACAGTTGTTTCATGACTGCTAAATTAGAGCAATAACCATAACAAAATCAAGTAAATATTGGAAAAAATAAATTAGTTTGCAGGAAGAATATCGGGATGGTTATTATTATTTTCAGCAAATTCTTTATTCCGAAGTTCCAGATAAAAATATGTAAACAACGAATTAAAAAATGTTCCGAGGAAACCTTCAACAATAATAGCGACAGATAAAAAGACCGGTAGAATAACAACTAAAGAAATAATCATAAATGGCGTTGACCAGGCGCCAATGATAAAAGCTGGAACGGCAAAAATGACGGCAAGTATGAAACCACAAATAATTATTGCTATCCAAAGAAAGGCGGTTATAATAAAAATTATAATATTTGGTCCTAAATTATTTTTAAATAGCCGAAAAGCGACACGGATTGCTTCAAAAACATGAGTTCCATTTATAACAATTTCTCGTTGCGCCAATGAGTAGACATTCGAAATTAAAAAACCGGCAAAAATAGCAACCGGTATCATGATAAGTAAAAACAAAAGGCCAAAAGCCTGAAATGCAATAATAAACAGAATCAATGGGATAACCATCAGGGCAAAAAACGTCCCAGCGGCAAGGAGGGTTAAAAAGAAAAGTCCCAGAAATTGCCAAAAGTGTCTGGCTCCTGATAAAAACAGTTCTTTTAATTTATGACTGTCGCCATTTTCAACCCGAACCACACCCTCAATCAATCCGGCCACAGATATCAAATACAAAACAAAAAATGCCAATCCTAAAAGCATGAAGAAACCAACCAGAGCAATCCCCAGCGCTATTCCGGGACCGCTGGTCATCCAATCAACAATTCCATCAATAAAATTGGGATCAAAATCAAAATTATTGACCCAATCATAATTGTGAGACAAATTGGGCAGTTTATCCTCAATCCCGCCGAGATAACCCCAGGTGGCGGTAAAAAAACCGAGGACCCAGAATATTTTATGTTTCCAGGACAGATTGAAAGCGCGATTTATTATTCCAGTATAATCCATAACTATATCCTACTAATTATATACCGAATTGAATTGCAAGATAAAAACAGCTATTCCCCGCCTAATCAAATCAATACTAAACAGCTGGAACCCCATTGCCGTTATATATTTTCCCGTCTTTTAGCTTTATTAATCTCTGGCAATGGTTACCAATATTCTGGTCATGAGTAATAAGAATAATAGTATGTCCATCTTTCCATAACTGATCAAATAGACTTATAATATCACCGCCCGATTTACTATCGAGATTACCGGTCGGCTCATCGGCCAGAATCAGATTCGGTTTATTGGCTAGTGCACGGGCGATAGCTGTTCTCTGCATTTCGCCGCCCGACATTTCAGTCGGTCTGTTATTGACTTTGTCAGTCAAACCAACCTGAGCTAACAAGTCTAAAACTCTCTTTTTCCTCTGCTTACCCTTCATTCCGGCAAAAAGCAATGGGACCTCAACATTTTCAAAAGCGGTGGCATACGGAAGAAGATTAAACGCCTGAAAGACAAAACCGACCTTTTTATTGCGGACCTCGGCCAGATCATTACTTGAAAGGTCTCTCACATTTATTCCCTCAAGAAGATAATTTCCGTCTGATGGGATATCGAGGCAACCAAGGATATTCATCAACGTTGACTTACCCGATCCGGACGGTCCCATAATTCCAATAAACTCATTGGCGCCGATTTTTAAATCAATTCCTCGCAACGCTTCAAAAGTGACATTGCCGGTATTATATTTTTTCCGAACTCCGCTCATTTCTATCATAGTCGATACCTCAAATTGATCATTCGTATCTTAGCGATTCCACCGGATTAACTGAGGCTGCTTTCATAGCCGGGAAAATTCCGGCAATAAATCCAACCACCCCCAAAATAGCGATAACAATCAATCCGATTTCAAATGAAACTGTGGGGCGGCCCATAAAGTTAATAGCATCGCTTTCAATTGGGATGCGCTTAAAACCTTCCGTTAGAATATAACTGACCGACATCCCGGTGGCACCGCCAACCCCGACAATCAATATAGATTCTATCAGAAATTGAATCAGAATATAACTTTTTTTAGCGCCAAGAGCCATTTTAACCCCTATTTCCCGGGTTCTTTCCTTGATGGAAACATACATGATATTGGCAACCCCAACCCCTGCGATCAGTAGCGACATCCCACCAATTAAACCAAGAAAAATCTGGATCCCCAACATAATATTGTTCATCTCCCGGGCCGAGGCGACAACATCCCAAATACTAAGCGCTTGTTCATCGGTCGGATCGAACTTGTACCTGGCACCCATAACCTCAAATAATCTTTTTTCAATCCCCTCCATATTATCAAATTCGTAAGGTTGATATATGATATGATTGAAAAATCTATTTCCGTATAGCGCTGAAAAAGTTGTCGCAGGAATTGAACCGACATTTTCATCGGGGCCGTTATACATCCCCATCTGGATTTTATCTTTCATCACCCCGATAACCGTAAAGGGAACCGAATTTAATTTTATCTGTTTGCCAACCGGGTCCTCATCGCCAAAAAGTTTTTCCTTTATAACCCCGCCCAGGAAAATCACTCGTCTTTTTTTATCAATATCGATATTATTTATAAATCGTCCGCCCGCCTCCGGGTAATGTGACCTGATATCTTCATAACATGGGTACACCCCGGTCAGCCGTTCGCTGAAAATTTTATCGCCATATTTATAATTAACTCCCCAGCTAACATACTCCCCGGCAACATGCTTAAGTTCCGGCATCCGTCGTTTCAGATATTTCATATCTTCTTCGGTAAATCTGATTCTTCGGCCCTGACCAAGTCCCTCAAAAAGTTTGGTTGTCCGCCCACCCCAGACAATAACAATTCCGTCGCCGAGACCTTTTCGATTTTTGCTCATCTGCTGTTTCAGTCCCTCGCCAAAAGCGAGAAGGAGCAAAATTGCAATAGTACCCCAGGCGATTGCCGTTACGGTAAGAAGCATTCTTTTTTTCTGTTTGCGAAAATCGCGAACAAATATGTTATATAAAATACGCGGATTCATATTCTAAAATAATTTCAGGGCCTGCACCGGTTGAAGATTGGCGGCTCTTTTGGCCGGGAAATAGCCAGATACCAACCCGACCAGACCAAGAAAAACAATCGCTATAATTGATCCAATAAAATCGATTTCAGGGATTCCAACAAATTCATCCAATTCGAACATCGGAAATATTTTTATCAGGCCAAATCCCATCAGCCAGCCAAGTATCCCGCCAACAAATGTTAATATTAAAGTTTCTGTCAAAAACTGCATCATCACAAATTGCTTTTTGGCCCCCAGAGCCATTTTTATTCCGATCTCTTTGGTTCTTTCCTCAAGAACCACATTCATTATATTCGAAACGCCAATTCCACCAGTTATTAGGGTTGCAATTCCAATGCCAACCAGGAAAATGCGGAAAGCCATAAAAAATGTGGTGAAAAATTCCATTCCTTCAGTTGTGTCCCAGATACCGAGTGCTTCAGTATCGCTCGGATCAAAATTATATTTAGCCGCCATCATATCATAGATATCCTGTTTGGTTCGAGCCATCGAGATACCTTCCTCTGACTGAACCACAACATTATTAGGATAAATTCGAGAGTACATCCCGCGAAAAGTTGTCATCGGAATAATTGCTTTCCAATTATCACGGCCACTATAAGAACTATCCTGCTCTTTCGGTTTTAGAACACCGATCACCCGAAAAGGCATGCTGTTAATCAGAACATATTCACCGATAGCGTCCTGTTCACCAAACAGTTCATTTTTTAATCTATCTCCGATGAAGACAACCCGTCGCTTCTGAAGCATATCAAGATCGTTGATAAATCGTCCACCAGCCTGGGGAATGATATTACGCATCGGGCCAAACTCCGGCCAGATACCATTAACCTGCTGAAGTGATTTTTTCTTATTGTATTCGATTGGAATATTCCAGTTTATAAATTCGGGAGAGATCCGTCCGATCGATGGTATTCTGGCCCGCATCATCGAGACATCGTCAACCGTGATACGAATATCACGTCCGCGCGGAAGACCTTTCCAGACCTTTGAGGTCGTTCCCGGCCAGATAATAGATATATTTTCACCCATCCCTTTTTGCGATTTGATCTGCGCCTTTTGGATCCCTTTGCCAAAAGCAAAAAGCAGAACAATAGCGAGAGTTCCCCAGAGGATTCCGCCCATAGTCATAAAGGTCCGAAGTTTCTGCCGGCGTAAATCCCTGAAAAACTGTTTTATTGATAAAAACGGTATCATTTTTTATTCGATCTCTTTTGGCGGACGTTCAACAATTAATTCGCCCACTTCGAGTCCGCTGGCAATTTCAATGTTGATACCATCAGAAAGACCGGTGGTAACATTTCTGGTCGCAATATTACCAGCGGTATCCTGAACCTCAACGGTGATCATTGAATCGGCCATACTGACCAGCCGTTCCGGGATCAGAATAATATCAGTTTTTTTGGTGATAATAATATCTGCGTTGGCGCTGTAACCGGCACGTAGGAACGATTCACCGATGTCATCTAAACTTATTTCAATGTCAAACAGGGTCGAACCTTCGTCCCGGTGGGCTTTCGGTGAGACTCTTTCCAATTTGCCATTAATAATTTCATTAGGAATTGCGCCGACCTTGATTTCCACCGGCATTCCGATTGTTAGTTTGCCGACATCGATTTCATCGACCGTACCTTTGAAAATCAGATCTTCCATATAAGCGAGAGACATCAGATCGGTTCCGGCCTGATATGAAGTCAGCGGTACCACTGGATTGCCCTCTTCCACTAAGCGCGATAAAACCATGCCGGTAATAGGTGATTTGATTGTGTTATCAACTTTTAATTCGGCATTATCGGTCTGACCCGATTGAATTAAATTTAGTTTTTCTTTAGACAGTTTAAGTCTGAGATTGGCTTCATCATAGGCTGATTGCTTGGCATCGTAATCCTGACGAGAAACCAGTTCTTTGTCTAATAATGATTGTGAGCGATCAAATTCCCGCTTGGTATTGTCAAAGGCAACTTGATAAATCTCAACTTGTCGTTTCGCCTCGGCAAATTCTATCGGGGTTGGGTCGGGGGCAACATCAATTAAGGGGTCGCCCGCCTTTACCTGATCGCCAATTTCGACATATATTTTTCTGACCGTTCCGGAAATCTTTGATTTAACCGAAATCTCTTTTCTTGGGTCAATTCGTCCGACTGCCAGTGCCTTATCAACGATTTCGCCCCTTTCGACGGTGATAGTTTTAATGGCATCTTCCCCATTGCCCGATCCACTCAGGGCAAAATAGAGAACAGCCGCAATGATTAAAACCGGAAATGTTACATACAGAATTTTTTTGATCATTTTGATTACTCTTTATAGTTATTGCCTAATTTCCTCTGCATATTGATATAGACGTTTTCCAAAAATAAAAGTTTCATCTGATAAAAAGTATCTATGCTTTGACAATTGCTATTTGTCAGCATATTATTATACCAATTGGATTTATATGAATTATTGAAAATGAATATATTTAACAAAAAGAACATATTGGCTCAATTTATTATTGTGATTCTGGCTTTGTTTTCTGTTGTATCATGCGGGGACAAAGATAATAATTCATCAGAAAACATAAATAAGGGCAACAATGATACTGATAGTCTTGTTATAGAAATAGCCGGTTTTTCCGGGAAATCGGTCTTTGATTTGACTTTAGAAAAATATCATGTTGATTTTGTGGAGAGTTCGATGGGAATATTTGTCAAAGCGATCGATTCGATAGAATCGACACGAGATTTCGGATGGATATTTTCTGTAAATGATTCGTTTGTTCCGGTTGCTTCAAATGATTATATTACCAATGATACTGATGTTATAAAGTGGCATTACAAAAAGTTCTAAACCTAAAACTATAGTTAAAGGGAGGTTCGTATGCCAAAGAATTATGACATAGACAAAATAATCGAGGGGAAAAAACTGTTTCTGATTTCTGGCCCTTGTGCCATTGAATCGGAAAAGGTCTGTTTTACCGTCGCCGAAAAACTTCGCGAACTATCTGACAAATATGATATTCCGGTAATTTTTAAATCATCGTATGCCAAAGCTAATCGTTTGTCGGGGGAATCATTTGCGGGACATGGCATCGGTTTTGGCTTGGATATCCTGCAAAAAGTCAAAGACGAATTTGGCTTCCCGATTTTAACCGATATTCATGAGACTTCCGAGGCAATACAGACCGCCGAGGTTGCCGATGTAATTCAGATCCCGGCTTTTTTATGCCGCCAAACCGAACTGGTCAGAGAAGCGGCCTCAACCGGCAAATGGGTCAATATTAAAAAAGGGCAGTTTCTGTCGCCTGATGATATGGATAAGGTCGCCGCCAAAGCCCGTTCCGGAAAAGTGATGCTGACCGAACGAGGTTCATCGTTTGGTTATCATAACCTGGTCGTTGATTTCAGGTCATTGATAATTATGAAAAACTTTGGATTCCCGATTGTATTTGATGCCACCCATTCACTGCAGCTGCCGGGTGGCGGCGGGAATTTCTCATCGGGTCAACCGCAATTTGTAACACCGTTTGCCAAAGCGGCAGTTGCCATCGGAGTCAACGGACTTTTTGTTGAGACCCATCCTGATCCATTATCGGCGCTGAGTGATGCTGCTGCGATGCTGCCATTAGAGGATATGGAAACCCTGATAGTCGAGGTCAAAAGAGTGTCTGAGGCTAATCAATAATATTATGAAGGATAATCTGTGAGTAAAAAACATATCAACTTTGACGAATTGGCCGAAAGATTCAAAACGATCAAACTGCTGGCGCTTGATGTCGATGGTGTCTTAACCGACGACCATATCTTTTTCGGACCGGATGGGTTCGAGATGAAAAAATTTCATATTTCTGATGGTTTTTACATCGTTCTTGCCCAGCGCGCCGGATTAAAGATCGCTGTTGTCTCGGGACGGTATTCGGCGGCCACGACGACGCGAATGAAAGATTTGAAGGTTAAATATATCCTGCAGGAGATGAGGGAAAAATGCGAACAAATCAAACCGCTTCTTGAAGAACTGAAACTGGAGCATTCGCAGGTCGCCTTTGTCGGCAATGAAATTCTTGATATTAAACTGGCCAAAAAGGTCGGTTTATCAATAGCAGTGGCCGATGCCGCCGAGGAACTAAAAGATGTGGTCGATTATATTACCGAGGCAAAAGGCGGTTTTGGAGCGGTCAGAGAAATACTGAAAGCATATTTTAAGGGCAATAACCTTGACCCGATGTCGGTTTTGACATAAGTTAAAAGATGATTCTCAAAAACGGAAAAGAAGTCTTTCAAAAGGAAGCTGAAGCGATCGCGCGTCTGGCTGATAGGCTCGATGAAAATTTCACAGCAGCAGTTAAGCTGATTCTTCACTGTTCCGGTCGCATTATTGTTACCGGGATGGGTAAATCTGGTTTGGTCGGCAAAAAGGTGGCGGCGACATTTTCATCAACCGGAACCGCTTCGTTTTTTCTCCATGCTGCCGAAGGGGTTCATGGCGATCTTGGTCTGGTGCAAAAGGATGATATTGTTATAGCAATTTCCAAATCAGGCGCAACCGATGAGCTGTACCAGATTCTCCCTACAATAAAACGACTCGGTGTAAAAATAATTTTGATGACCGCACAAGTTGATTCACCATTAGCCGGAAATTGCGATATTGTTCTCGATTGTTCGGTTGAATCGGAAGCCGGGTCAGACAATCTGATCCCGACCTCATCATCAACAGCGGCGATGGTTATGGGTGACGCGCTCGCGGTCGCTTTGCTCAAAGAGCGTAATTTTTCACCGGAAGATTTTGCTCATTTGCATCCGGGCGGATCACTCGGTCGCAGGCTCTTAAAAAGAGTCGAAGATCTGATGCATACCAATTCCGAAATTCCGTTTGTCAAAGCGGATACTACAATGAAAGATACGATTATTGAGATGACCGGCAAAAGACTTGGGGCGGTGCTGGTAATTGACGATAATGGTTTACTCGCCGGGATATTTACCGATGGTGACCTGCGCCGGCTCGCTCAAAAAGATAACAATTTTTTTAATATTCGAACCGACGAAGCGATGAATAAAAACCCGCAGACAATTGAACCTGATGCTATTCTTGATAAAGCTCTGGCGGTAATGGAAAAGTACTCTATCACGGTTATTCCGGTGGTGGGGAAAGATCGTAAACCGGTCGGTATCCTTCATCTGCACGATATCTTAAAATCTAAACTGGTATAAACCCCGGTGGCAAAATTCAGGCAAAAATTAAAGAACCATCTTGTTTATGGTTTTATAAAATTTATCGTTTTTGTTTTTAACATTTTACCAAGAAACATCTGTCTCTTTTTTGGATCGATTCTCGGATTTCTGATATACAAGCTGTTTGAAAAAGAACGGGCCAAATCGAACAAACATCTTCAGATCGCGTTTGGTGATAAACTCTCAGAAAACGAACGTGATATTATTATCCGAAAAATGTTTTCTAATATATTTTTGAATTTTATCGATGCTATCAGATTACCAAAATATTATAAATCACAACTGCGTCCATTGATTGATATCGAGGGGATAGAAAATTTCGAGAAAGTTTACAATCGCGGCAAAGGTGTCATCTCGGTCACCGGACATATTGGTAATTTTGAGCTTTTGGGAGCATTTTCTGCCGGTGAGGGATACAAATCGGCCGCCATCGGTCGCGAACTTTATGATAAAAGGTTAAATAAGATGTTGGTGACTAACAGAGAAAAAATGGGACTGCTAAATGTTGACACCAATGATTCGCCACGGAAATTGTTAAAACTGATAAAAGAGGGATACGTGGTCGGCGTTTTGATCGATACCGATTCCCCCGGGTGCGCAGTGAGATGATCCCCGCTTTTGGAAAACTTTCAAACACGCCGGTGGGGCAATCAATTATCGGACTTAAAACCGGGGCCGGATTTGTCCCAACCGCCTGTGTTCGTAACGGAAACAGGTATAAAGTTATTTTTAAGCCGGAAGTGACAATAAATCGTACCGACAATTTTGAAGCCGATGTGTATAATATTACAAAGAAATGTACCGAAGTACTGGAAGAGATAGTGACCGAATATAAAGATCAGTGGATATGGATGCATAACCGCTGGCACACCAAACCGGAAGATAAGAAAGAATGAATTTATTAATCGTCATTGAGAGATTTTGTAGGGCAGAAGCCGTGCGCTCCTGCCAATTGATATTTTTAATATTTATGATAATCTTTATCTCATGCGCCGAAACATCCGAAGACAGAATGGCCGATAATACAACCGACAGTACCGAAGTCGCTATAATCCGACCCGATCAGCAAATTTACGACGCCCGTATTTCATTATATGACGGCGCCCACAAATCAACCGATCTGTTTGCAGATTATATCGAAAAATTTGAACGTATTGATTCCACTCAGGCCAAAAAACTTGATGTTTATTTTTACGACGATGAAGGCAACCAGATATCAAACCTGACCGCCGATAGTGGAATTGTCCGGGAGCAGGTCAATTTTATGGAAGTGTTCGGCAACGTTATTGTCACCACCGAGGACAACGCGGTGTTATATACCGAGCAATTACGTCATAATACAGCCAATGACATGATTGAATCGGATGTCTTCGTGCGGATAATTCAGCATGGTGATACTATTCAGGGTTACGGATTTGAATCCGACCGGAGGTTAAGAAACATCAAGATCAAAAAACAAGTTTCAGGTACCTTGCAAGGCACCGGAGAGGTGATTGAGTAAGACTGCTAAAATAATACAGCTGTTTCGGCATACTATCATACTGATAAATCATCAATTATTTTATTGATTAAATTACTTAGACAATTATAAAAATAGCCACTTAATCGATAATACTCTTCGAAATAATTTTTTGTACTAACAGACGGTATATCATCTACAAAACTAAAATTTCTATAATTTGATCTTATCCTCATTAAA
>JAQBFG010000069.1:0-4083 GCA_032123495.1 Candidatus Zixiibacteriota bacterium
GCCGGAACAGTCGAGTTCCTGGTTGATAAAGATCGCAATTTCTATTTTCTCGAGGTGAATACCCGTTTGCAGGTGGAACATCCAGTGACTGAGATGGTGACCGGGATTGATATTGTCCGCGAGCAGTTCCGTATCGCCGAAGGTAAAAAACTATCGTTCAAACAGGAAGATGTTAAACAAAACGGCCATGCTATCGAGTGCCGGATATATGCTGAGGATCCTGAGCAGGGCTTTATGCCATCGACCGGTACAATAGGACATTATCGCGAACCATCCGGCCCGGGATTACGAGTAGATGCCGGAGTTGTTGCTGGCTCCCAGATTCCGATTTATTATGATCCGATGATTGCCAAGATGGTTGTCTGGGGATCCGACCGGACTGAAGCGATTGAACGGACTATAAGAGCACTAAATGAGTACCGTATCTCCGGATTGTCAACAACGATCGGTTTCGCTGATGCTGTTATGAATAATGAGAATTTCAGAAAAGGTGACTACGCCACCGATTTTATCGAGAAAGAATTTCCGGAGAAGCGATTCTCGTGCAAAATAGATGATATTAAACAGAAAGCGGCAATATCGGCAGCGGTGTTTGAATATCTCGGACGACAAAAAGTGTTGGTTAATGTTTCCGGGAAAAAGACAGGAAATGGATCAGGAAAAAGTGGATGGTCCCAGTACTATCGCAGCCGGTCGATAAATCGACTGGGCGGGAGCAGATAAGATATGGCTGATATAAAAGAACGATTTTTGGTTACGATAGATAATACTGAGTATGATCTCAATCTGTCTCGTTCTGGTGAGAGCTGTATTGTCGAATTAAATGGCGACAGATATAGCGTCAGTTTCGATAAATTGTCCGGTCAGAATTTTCTCTTTCGATTAAATGAAAACTCCTCAGAAATCGACATTACAAAAAATAATGGAACAATGTCAATGTTCCTGGATGGCTTGGAAATGGATGTCAAAGTCGAACCATACAGCCTGGCCGAGTTAAGAAAAAAGGTCGGAACTTCAAGCGAAGGCAAGGGTGTTAAAATTGTTGTGGCGCCAATGCCTGGTTTGGTTCTTCAGGCGGAAGTTAAAATCGGCGACGAAGTCAAAAAAGGCGACTCGTTGATTATTGTCGAAGCAATGAAAATGGAAAATATTATCAAGGCTACATCGGTTGGTACAGTCAAAGAAATATTTGTATCGCCCGGGCAGGCGGTTGACAAAAACGACAAGCTGATTGAATTTGAATAAATGAGTTTGGATAATATAGATAAAGAAACAACTTCAGGAATTAAGATTCCGGTTGTTGCCCAAAAAAGCGGTTCTGAAGAAACAGATAATTCTCCAGGTGAATATCCATTCACACGTGGCATCTATAAAAATATGTATCGGGGGCGGCTCTGGACGATGCGTCAGTACGCAGGTTTCGGAACTGCCGAAGAAACCAATCAGCGTTTTCGGTATCTCCTCAAAAGCGGGCAAACCGGCCTGTCGGTTGCTTTTGATCTGGCGACACAAATCGGATATGATTCGGATCATCCGATGGCAAGAGGTGAAGTTGGCCGCACCGGGGTCGCTATCGATTCTCTCGACGATATGGAAAAACTGTTTGATAAGATTCCTCTCGGCGAAGTTTCGACATCAATGACGATCAATTCGACCGCTGTAATATTATTGGCGATGTATATCAGTGTCGCCAAAAAACAAGGGGTCGCCACCAAAGATATTTCAGGAACAATTCAAAACGATATTCTAAAAGAGTTTATCGCACGCGGCACATATATTTTCCCACCGGAACCATCGATGCGTATCATCACCGATATTTTTGCTTATGCTGGCGAACATCTCCCGCGATTTAATACGATTTCGATATCAGGCTATCATATTCGTGAGGCTGGTGCCACTGCGGTCCAGGAGATTGCTTTTACATTATCAGATGCAATTGCCTATGTCAAAGGTGCCTTGAAGGCGGGACTTGATATCGATGCCTTCGCGCCGCGATTGTCATTCTTTTTTGCATCGCATAGTAATCTGTTTGAAGAAATTGCCAAATTCCGCGCCGCCAGAAAAATTTGGGCCAAAATTGTTAGAGAACGATTTGGCGCCAAAAATGAAAAGTCGCTGCTGCTTCGTTTTCACACGCAAACCGGCGGTTCCACATTAACTGCTCAGCAACCGGAAAATAATATTGTCCGGACTACAATGCAGGCACTTGCGGCCGTTTTGGGCGGAACCCAGTCGTTGCATACCAATGCCTTCGATGAAGCGCTGGCGCTTCCAACCGAAAAATCGGCCGAGATCGCATTGCGTACCCAACAGATACTCGGTTTCGAATCAGGTATCGCCGATTCTGCTGATCCGCTTGGCGGCTCGTATCTGTTAGAACATCTGACCTCTGAGATTGAAAAAAAGATGCTTGATTTGATGGAGATAATCGAAAATCAGGGCGGCGCCATTAAGTGTGTCGAAAACGGATATTTCAAAACCGAAATAGCCAATTCGGCCTATCGCTATCAGAAAGCGATTGAATCAGATGAGTTAACAATTGTTGGCGTTAATCGTTTCAAGAGCAATCTTGATTCATCACCGTCTGATATTTTAAAAGTTGATCCATCGCTGGAACAAAAACAGGTTGAGAAACTAAAAGAATTAAGAAAAACGAGAAATAATGAAAAAGTTTTGCGGAAGCTGGAAAAAATAAGAATCGCCGCAAAAAATGATAATAATATTGTCAATCCCGTTATTGAGGCGGTTGAGGAGTATGCCACAATTGGTGAGATATCGGATTGCCTAAGAGAAATCTGGGGAGAGTACCATGAAAGAATTTAGATCATTATTGCTGATCGCACTTGTTTCATTTCTAATCGGATGTAGCGCCGATGAACCAAAAGAAACCGAAGTAACGCCAGAACCATCTGATGCCGTTACCGAAATGACCGAGGAAGATAAATTAAAAGCCTCTATGACCGAACTTATCGAACGTATGATCGAGGGTGACAAATCGGTTTTGTATGAACATGAATTCAGTTACTATACCGATGAGACTTCGTTCTCCGAATATATGACATTGCATAAAGTTATTGATTATGCTTATGATACTCTGAGTGGCATTACCTACAATACGGTTAATATTATGGGCGACTCGGCTATTGTTAATGCTAATATAATATATGAATCAAGAGCGGGCGGCGAGATTACCAAAACCTACACATTTAAGATGTATAATTTTAGTGGGAAATGGATTAAACCGTATATGTCGAATATAAGACTTGAACGGGATTATCTTGAACAAAGACGTATTTATGATTCCACTGTCGCTGCTGAGGAAGCTGGGAATTAGTAAGAGTATAATTAATGAGTAAAGTTTCACACATCGGTATTGCTGTAGAGAATTTGGAAAAATCGATTGAGCTGTTTTCCCAAATACTTGGGTGCGACCCCATATCAATTGAAGAAGTAACCGACCAAAAAGTCAAAGTTGCAATGTTCAGACCGGGCGGCGAACACTCGACGGCGATTGAACTGGTCTGCCCGATATCGGATAGCAGTCCGGTCAAAAGATATATCGATAAGCGGGGACAGGGACTACATCATATTTCAATTAATGTCGAAGATGTCGCGGGCCATTTAGATAAATTAAAAAGTAACGATTTTAAGCTGATTGACCAATCGCCGCGTCAGGGCGCAGAAGGCAAAAAAATTGCATTTGTGCACCCATCGTCAACATCGGGCGTCTTAATTGAGTTGGAGCAGGATTAGATTATTTTACGGCCTGATCGAGAAACCGTTCGGCTCCACATCGCTGACACGTTTTTTTGTCATTATGATTGGCCAGTTGACAGTCGCGGCATCTCCAGAAATATTTTGAATCTCCGCCCAGCGGATTTCTGGAAGATTGCACTTTTTTATTGCGATAATAGAAAAACCCCATCAGCACAATAACGACAAATAAAATTATATATCCATAGCCTGATTTTTTAGGGAAGAGACTATCCGAAAGCGGGATTGTTATAACAAATGAGTTAATCATCTTTTCCAATTCGGCTGAAACAGATTTATCTGATATAGATGATTTATACCCGCGCATCA
>JAQBFG010000070.1:0-4001 GCA_032123495.1 Candidatus Zixiibacteriota bacterium
GAAAGGGGGCATCATTAATGCAAGGGAAAAATACTTGATTAAGTGCAATTGTACTATGCAAAAAATTAATTACTCAAGAAATTAATGTGACTACTTTATTATTTGATGTTTTTCATAATCCATATTCGCCTAATCCCTTGCCGATTCAGATTTTTGCACAGAAGAATAATAAACAATATGTTCCAAAAGAGATTAAATTTGAATGGCTAAAACATTAAATGTGTAATTTTATAATTTCCCATGTCACAACTACGATCATCTCCTGTCTAAATAATTGATAAGAAAATTGAAAAATTTTTGGGAGACGGAAAATGAAAAAATTTATTATCTTATTCACAATATTAATTTTAACAGGATGCTCTAATATGTGTGATATTGCTGATAAAACAGTCCTAATGGAGGCCGACCGGGCATTCTCAAAAATGTCGGCAGAAAAAGGCATGTATGAAGCCTTTGATTTTTATATGGATGACAACGCGACATTATATCGTGACCGGCATCATCCGTTTTCCGGCCGTGAAGCTATTCGGCCGATATTATCAACAAACCGAAATGCTACTTTGACCTGGGAACCAACCTTTGCAGAAATCGCCGAATCGGGTGATTTGGGATATACTCTCGGCCGCTGGGAATATGCCCTTAAAGATTCAACCGATAGCGTAAGTACCAGTTATGGCTATTATGTCTCTATCTGGAAAAAACAAACCGACGGAAGCTGGAAATGGGTTTTCGACAGTGGAAACTCCGGTCCGGCTGAGAACGAAGAAGATAATATTTAGCCTAATATAAAATCATCCTATTTATTGTCCTTGTTGATAAAACACGAATTTGTTGAGTCAGTTCTTGCGTCCCATTAATGGGGCGTGTGAACTGACTTTTTATTGCCAGTTTTTTGAAAACTTTCTTTTATTCCCTGTTCATTTTCTGAACAGCAATCAAAACTAGTACAGCCTAACTCTCTTGTCGTTGGAGATATTGATATAAAAGACTATCAGAAACGATTGTCATAAAAGAGGATACTATTTTTTTCCAAATTCGGCCCCGGATTTGATAGTAATCACTTCGTTGTGTAGAAAAACCTAAAAAGGGAGTGTGTGACAATGTCTTTCTTCATGTCTCAAAAAATCAAAAATCTCCTGCCGAGCTTTTTACTGCTTTCCGCGACATTTCTTGCCTTACCATTTATAATAGGCGGAGATGTTTACGCTCAAAATGTCACTTCTACAACGGTGACATTAAATTGGACCGCACCAGGTGACAACGATGCCAATGGAACCGCCTCCGAATATGATATTCGGTATTCGCTGTTTCTCATTACCGAAGGCAATTGGGCTTCGGCATCACAGGCGACCGGTGAACCGACTCCGCAGTCAGCCGGATCAACTGAATCTTTTACGGTTGAAAATCTTGAGTCGAACAGTACCTATTACTTTGCCATCAAAACCGCTGACGAGGTCCCTAACTGGTCTGACATCTCAAATGTTATTTCACGAACAACACTTGAGGAGACCACGGCACCTTCGGTGATTGCCAATCTGACCTTGAATAATGCTACTTTAAGCAGTATCGCTTTGCACTGGACTGCGCCGGGAGATGATGGAGCAGTCGGGCAGGCGTCAGAGTATGATATCAGATATTCAACTTCACCGATTGACGCCGGTAACTGGGATGCGGCAACTTTGGTGACCGATGAAACATTGCCGAAACAAGCCGGATTCGCCGAGTCGTTTATTGTTGACGGTCTGGCATCAGGGACAACCTATTACTTTGCTATTAAAACCGCTGATGATGTTCCCAACTGGTCAGGTTTATCAAATGTTGCCAGTCTTGCGACTCTAACCGAATCGACCGCACCATCAGCTATTGCCGGTTTGACAGCTGATAATATCACCGGTAGTAGTGTCAGGCTTAACTGGGTTGCTCCGGGTGATGACGGTAACAGCGGCACCGCCACAACCTATGATATCCGTTATTCGTCTTCACCGATAAGCAATGAAACCGATTGGAACAATGCCACATCTGTAACCGGTGAACCGACGCCGTTGGTTGCCGGTACTGCGCAGAGCTTTACTATCACTGGGCTCGACGTAGAAACCACTTATTACTTTGCAATCAAGACCGCCGATGAGGTTCCCAACTGGTCGACTATTTCCAATGTTGTTAATACTGCCACCGTTGATGATATGCCGCCTGCCGCTGTTAATGACTTGGCCGCGGTAATTGACTTACTTCTCAGGAGTAATTTGGTCTAACAAAAGATAGAAAATAACCCTTTTCTTTCTGATCTCTCTCCGTAGCAGCCCGTCGTATCCCCCGGCGGGCTGTTTTATTTGTACTATTCTAAAACTGTGTTGTTGTTATCGGTTTGGTATCAGTCCTAAATGTACTATTCACCGCTTCAATATATTTTTTATCTGAGATATCGGCCAATCCATAATTATAAAGTGTTTTAAAATCGACGACGCCCATGACCATCGATGAAAATTCGGCGACATCAAGTTTTATTTCGACTTCGGAATTATCTGTTTTGTGTACTGTCGCTTTGCCGTTGTCGAATGAAACAATAAAGCTTTTATTATTGCTTTTTAAAAAGCTATCGTTGATACCGATTTTCATTCGGCAGGTCTGGTTGTTAAAATTATGGTTTTTTAATGTTTTAAACAGACCGGGAGTGTCAATAACACGATACATGACGCCGATTCCCTGACTGTTGGTCTCATGCGCCAAAACTGTCATTAATCTCTCAGTATGGTTCCTCGGATCAAACGGCAGAAAATGAAAATTATCATCGAAAGTTGGAATCGTAATATATTTAGCCTGGTCACCCTGACTGCGCAGAAAAGATATCAGACCTAAAAACGCTTCGCGGGTTTCATAAAATATTTCTGACACTTTGATCTGGTTTTTTAAAAAGTTTCCATCGGGACTGGTCTTAAAAGTAAAAACAAAATAGCCTAAGACTTTGCCCTTTTGTTCATAGAGAGCAATCCTGACATTCGGAGAATCGTATCGTCTTTTTTCCGAGGCTACTTTTTGATACATCCCGTGCGTCTTTTTGGCATATCTATTATAACATGATTTGAGCTTTGTCCAATCTTTTGGTTCATAGAAGCGGACTTTTGATTTATCACCTTTATCCGGCAGTTCTGACGGTTTGATAATATAGTCATTAAATTTTGTACCATAACCAAACCCCATTTTATGATAAAAATCGGGACGGAACGGATATAGTGAGATGATCGGTGCTTTCTTTTTAAGATAATAACCGAGGAAAAAATCCATCAGTTTTTTGGCGATCTTTTCTTTTTTGTGCATCAGGTTTACGCCAAGCAGACTGCCACCGCCATTGATGACGCTGTTGCCAAAAAGGTTCATGGTAAAATCAAAAAGCCGGATCCCGCCGAGGAAATTTTTATTTTCGTAATATCCGAAATAGGCAAGAGTCGGATCGTCTTTATCCATTTTTTTAAGAATTTTGCTGAGTTTGTCTATTGTCGGCTTATCGGGAACCTCATATCCGGGGAAACCGGGGAAAGCGTTGATCATCGTTTTGGCAAAAACGGGGAAATCTTTATTCGGTAATTTTTTAATCTGACCCATTGTGGCTCCTATATATAATAGTCATAATTATTTGTTCTATTGCATACGCAAAATAATTGAATTGGTTTCTTTGGTCAATAAAACAAAAACTCCTTATAAGTTTTTCACCTTCATAAGATTACAACGAAAATGGGTTCCCTCCTTCGAAGGACAGGCGTTTTGTCAAAACGGTGTTTTTGGCCGATAAATGTGTAGTAAAATTGTAAATTTTGTTTCTGTATGGTTGACATAGTAATTAAGATATGCGGAATGAATTAACACAGGTTCAATGGGGAATTTGTTTAGAAACCCACCATAAATGGTGGGCCACCCGGCCCACATGTTGATAATGATAATATTTATGCCCTATTCAACTAACCCACAGCCCTTCGTTTATCTCAGGATTTATAACAAGCTGTGGG
>JAQBFG010000071.1:0-20195 GCA_032123495.1 Candidatus Zixiibacteriota bacterium
GATCACTCAGGGAAACGAGAAAATTCTTGACTATTCGGGGAGGTTTTTGTATTTTTTAGATGTTGAAAGGACAAATTATGTTTTTGAAAATTCTATCTGGGAAATCTAAGATCAAACAAAAAGCTGACTATACCGAAGGTTCCATTATCAGGTCAATTCTGAAAATGGGGACACCCTCAATGATCGGATTTCTGGCCGGTCATATTTATCATATGGTTGACATGTTATGGGTATCAAGACTCGCCGATGGTGAAACGGCAGTGGCGGCGGTAACTATCTTTGCCAATGTGGCCTGGGTATTCTTCTCAATAAATATGCTGATCGGACCGGGCTCGGTAGCTATTATCTCGAGGCGTTATGGAGAGAAAAAATACGATGCTGCTGAGGCGGCAATAAAAGAGACCTATCTGCTCAAATTTATCTTTGGTTCTGTTATTGGAGTTCTTGGCTATTTCTTTGTTGAAGATATTGTATATTTTGCCGGTGCCAGAGGGGAGACGATCGGACTTGCCGCGCAATATGGTCGGGTGATGTTTCTTGGGATGGGATTTTCACTCTGCACCTATTCGGTATACACCGCAATGCGGGGAGTTGCTAATCCAAACATGGCAATGGCCTTGATGCTTGGTTCAACAATTTTGAATGTTATCTTGGATCCCATTTTGATTTTCGG
Source organism: Candidatus Zixiibacteriota bacterium (assembly GCA_032123495.1). GTDB lineage: Bacteria > Zixibacteria > MSB-5A5 > GN15 > PGXB01 > JAAERC01. The sequence goes on from JAQBFG010000071.1 coordinate 674, forward strand.
CTATCTCGGTTTTCCGGCAATGGGAGTGGTTGGGGCATCGGTGGCTTCTTATACTATAACCTTGCTTGTAGGTATTGCGATATTTTGCACCAATAAAACTAATGTCAGGCTGCATTTGCGAAGTAAGATCCCAATGTCGGTCGCAACAATGGCAAAAATCATAAAGATAGGTTTTCCGGCCTGGCTCGGTTCCTTATCATTTTCAGGTGCTCGCTTGGCAATTATGCCGATGGTGGCGATTTTCGGCAATTCGGTAATAGCAGCTTATGGTGTCGGGATGACAATTGCCGCGATTGGGATCGCGATTTTAGTTGGGGTTGGGTTAGGATTGGGATCATTGATTGGACATAATCTTGGTGCCGGGAAAAAGGAGAGAGCAAAGAAAACGGCCGATCAGGCGATCTTATTGTCAATCGGTATTATGCTGGCGGTCTCGGCGATTATTGCCTACTTTGCCAGACCGATTATGGAAATCTATTTTGATAATCCGGAAACGGTTCAGGTCGGGGTTAACCTGCTCCAAATCATGGCTGTTGGCTTTCCATTCACCGGAATATATTTGATGCTCGAACAGGTTTATGGGGGAGTAGGATTAAATACGCCAGCGATGATTGTCAGTGTCGGAAATTCATGGGTTTTGGAAATCCCGGCAATTTACATATTTACACAAATTCTTCATTACAGTCCAAATTCAGTTTGGTGGTCAATTACTGCGGCGACATTTGTTTCGGCAGTCAGTTTTTACTGGTACTATCGAAAAGGCCAATGGCTGGAAGCCAAAGTATAGTCCTGTAGCTTATTTAATGAACATATTATAGTTATACGTATAAATATGTTATGTGTGTTGCATGATGTAATACATGATATAATACTATTTTTAAAAACAGCTTGAAAAATGTTCTGATTTGTTATACTTTCTTTAACTATGACTAACTGTTTTTTATAAGATAATAAGAGAAACAAAGTAAATAATTTGCTCTATATACCTTTAGCTTACAGGGAGGACAGCAAATATGCATTTCAAATTCTTAAGAAAAAATGATATGAAAGCAATTGATGATTTGGTTGAATCATACGGTGGTTCCAAATCTATTAATGACAGCATCAATGAAAAAAGAGTTTATGAGACCAGGAAGAAAATAGCCGCGGAAAAGGGTTTTGGCGAGATGCTTGATAAGGCCGAACGGTACGTTAAAGAGTTTCCGAAAGTTGAAGATTTTATAACTAAAGAGAATCTGAAAGTGACCAAAGAGGGTGTATGCACAACTCAGGTTTCTGGTTATCAGGGAGCCTATGTTACTTTTGATTGTATCCGTCGCATTGCCGAGAACAAGGATGTCCTCTTTCCAACCGAAATGATCTCAGTCGTGGCGCTGACCGAACAATACGTTTATTCCGGCGATCTGATGACAACCTTGGCAATGGCCGAGAATATTCTAAAAGCGAGTAAATTCTGTTCGACCAATCTGATAGGTATTCCAATGCCGGAAAAGCGGTTTTCTCAAATTGAAAAGGTAACCGGGGACAATTTTGATCGCCGCGATCTTGGCGATGGTATGAGTCAGCTTATTCTTAAAAATATGGGGACACCGTTTGGAAATCTTGGTGGCGTTGAAGTCGGTGATAATAATCATCTGGTTTATCTTGATGGTGTTACCAGAGCTAGTTTGGAAACCGGCGGCAACTTTTACCTGAATCCAAGCTGGTCAACTATTGTAGCGGCCTGTTATTACGCCCGTGAGATTCCAACAATGAGTTTTAAAATATCGATGCTGCTTTCCACCCAGAATACAATACAGTTCCGAATGCTTCTAAATATCATAAAAGAATATCTTCGTGATGATGGCACCACCCCGATTTATGAGATTAATATTGGTAATGCTGCCAGCGCCGCAACATTTATTGCCTGTTCCAATGAGCTGAAAGAATCGGGACTCAAAGGAATCTCACTGACGGCTCATCTGAGAATTAATCCTGATCTCGGTATGCCCGATTTCAACTGGACCGAAAACGCCTATAAGGTTCTTGATGCCGGTTGTAATATCACGATCAAATATGAAAGCGATGGAACCTCGCGACCATACGATACGATGGAAGCTTACTTTTTATCAGATGATGAAAGAAAAGAAAAAGCCGAATTGATCGGTGATGTCATTTATCATAAATCTATCCGCTGTGATTTGGATGCCCGTGAAATAATGCGACGTGGTCATCAGGCGAAATTTGCCGGTATTGCTTACAAGGATTGAAAATAGATGACAGAAACAAATAATAGATGGGATGGGACAGTCTATCCCGATATGATTCGCGGTCTGCCTGAAATAGATATCAAGCTGGATGGAGTTCGCGGCTGGTTGCTCCAAAACGATGCCAAGCAAGTAGTCTTTTTCGATATTCAACCGGTGGGCGAAGTTCCGTCGCATTCGCATTGTGCCCAGTGGGGAATTATGCTCAATGGGGAGATGTCATTGACGATCGGTGATGAAACCAAAACTTATCGTAAGGGTGATCAGTATTTTATTCCTGAAGGCGTAACACATTCAGCCAAATTTAATTCAAGAGTTAATGTGATTGATATTTTTGATGCACCTGATCGGTATCAAACAAAATAATAGTAATATTTAATAGCGTTTTAGGAGAAAAGAAATAATGCGAGTATTGTTAATCGGCTTTGGAACGGTTGGACAGGGTCTGGCCGAACTTTTTATTCAAAAAGAAAAACTGCTTAAGGATAATTACAATCTTGATATTAAGGTTGTTGGCATCGGCGATATGCTAAAAGGCAGTATCTATAATGCAAATGGCATAAATTTAGAAGATGCACTTAAAGCGGCAGCGAGTGGAAAACTTGATGGGCTTCCAGACCAATTTGATGGTGATGCGCTGGCATTGATTAATGCTGCAGACGCCGATCTTATGGTTGAAGCGACTTACACCGATATTAAAACTGGTCAGCCGGCTACAACGCATGTCAAAGCTGCTCTGGAAAAAGGGATGCATGTGACCACAACCAACAAAGGTCCGGTGGCCCTGTTTTTGCCGGAATTGATCAAATTAGCCAAAGATAAAGGTGTTGAGTTTCTTTATGAGGGGACCGTGATGAGCGGAACACCAATGCTTAATCTGGCTCGCGAAACATTGGCCGGAAGTAAAATTACCGAAGTCAAAGGCATCCTAAACGGAACAACCAATTATATCCTCTCCGAAATGGAAAAAGGCAACGGCTACGAAGAGACCTTAAAAAAAGCACAGGAACTTGGATATGCCGAAGCGGTTCCTGATGCCGATGTTCTTGGCTGGGATGCGCTGGCAAAAGTAACTATTATCGCTAATGCCATCTTCAACTCAAATAATAAACCGGATGATTTCCCATGCAAGGGCATAACCGAAATTACATTAGAGGCTATCGCCGATGCCAAAAAGCGCGGAAAGCGTTTTAAATTAATCGGCAAGGTCTGGCTTGATGGAAACACGGTCAAAGGATCGGTTGCACCGGAAGAGGTGGATATCTCACATCCGTTGGCCGGTGTGATGGGGGCGACCAATGCTATCACTTATACAACTGACACTCTGGGCGACGTAACGATTGTGGGACCGGGTGCAGGGCGTGTTGAAACCGGATTCAGCGCTCTTATTGATATTATTCATGTTGGAGGGAAACAATGAAAATGCTACTTGATGGTCAATGGGTTGACCGCGATAAAAAAATAGATGTTATCGATCCTTTTGATAATTCGGTCATTGATACCGTTCCCGCCGGTTCCAAAGATGACTGCGAAATAGCTTTGGCCTGCGCCGTTAAAGGTTTTGAAATCACTAAAAAGATGACCGTTTATGAGCGGGCACAAATACTGTTCAAGGCGGCTGATCTGATTTCCGAACGTATTGAAGAGTTTGCGACAGTGATCGCTCGTGAAGGATCAAAAACGATTGTTGAGGCCAGAAAAGAGGCCTCACGATGCGTCAATACTTTGATTGTCGCCGCCGAAGAATCAAAACGGATTTTGGGTGAGACGATTCCGTTTGATTCCTTTCCGGGAGGGGAGAAACGTCGCGGATATTACTACAGATTTCCAATTGGTGTGGTTCTCGCTATCACACCATTTAATGATCCCTTAAATCTCGTCGCTCATAAGCTTGGTCCGGCGATTGCGGCCGGTAATTCGGTGATTCTAAAACCGGCTACGGTCACACCACTATCGGCCATAAAACTTGTCGAAGTTCTGCTCGAAGCAGGTTTGCCGCCTCAGGCGATACAGTTAATTACCGGTAATGGAAATGAGATCGGCGATCCTCTGGTTTCCGATGAACGGGTTCGGATGATATCTTTCACCGGTGGTGTTGAGGCTGGTAAACATATTGCATCCAAAGCCGGGATTAAAAAGATTGGGATGGAACTTGGCTCCAATTCACCTGTTATCGTTTGGAAAGATGCGGATATGGACCTCGCTGTTGAATCATGCGTCTCAGGCGCGTTCTGGGCGGCAGGACAAAACTGTATCGGTGTTCAGCGTCTTTTGATTCATAAAGATATTTATGATGAATTTAAGGCCAAATTTGTTGCGCTGACCAAAAAGTATAAAATCGGCGACAAGTTAAAAGAAGATACTGATATGGGACCGATGATCAACGAGGCCGAGGCTATCAGGGTTGAAAAATGGGTCAATGAAGCAAAAGAAAAAGGTGCCACGATACTAACCGGCGGTAAGAGAGACGGTGCGCTTTATGAACCGACTGTTCTGGAGAATCTACCTGATAACATAACGATCCACTGTGAAGAAGTTTTTGGTCCGACAGTTAATTTCTATAAAATAGATGATCTCGATAAGGCAATCAAAGAGGCTAATTCACTTCCATATGGTTTACTTACTGGTATTTTCACAAGCAACGTTGATACAGCCTTTAAGGCCGCCTATGAGCTTGATTGTGGCGGGGTGATGATCAACGACTCGACTGATTATCGTTTAGATTCGATGCCGTTTGGCGGGGTGAAGTACTCAGGCTTAGGACGCGAAGGTCTTAAATTCTCACTGCAGGAGATGACCGAACCAAAGGTTATCTGTTTTAATCTGCCGAATATGTAAATAGAATTGTAGGGCAGGATCCTTGTGATCCTGCCTTTTTCATTATTTGATTGTAATATGACTGATATTGAAGTTACTAAACCCTCCCATTGGGTAGGGATTTTAGGAATAGACCTTATAAATTGTTTTACACCCGAGTAATTCAGATTTAAGCAACGGTTTGGACTTAAAAAAACGGTATCGCCACCGACTCGTTGTTGTTTTATCTTTTCTTCTTAAATACAATAATTACTATAGTACATTGAAAACTTATTTTAGAGGGAATATTTAATTAAAAAACTTTATATTTGCGAAACGAACCCATTTTGTCGAAATCTTATAAAAGAAAAGAGGTTATAAGGAATTTATGATATTTCAATTAACCGATTATCACCCCGACCACATATGTAATAATGGCATTAATAACAAAATTGAGTCATTATATTTTAACGCAAATACTTTGCAAAAGACTCTTGCGTTTATTTCACCGATAATATAAATTAAAACCTCGTAACAATGCCGGAGTGGTGGAATTGGTAGACACCAGGGACTTAAAATCCCTTGGGCCTTATGGCCCGTGTCGGTTCAAGTCCGACCTTCGGCATTTTTATTTGTAGCATCTGCCTGCAATATTATGGAAATTATAGGAATCAGAAAACTATCTAAAACGGCTATTATTCAATCACGGGGAACTATTTTATAGACAGAATCGCCTTTACGGATGCCGGGAAATTTGACCCCGACCATTTCACCTTTGTGAGCATTTTCAATAGGTTTATTTTCAACTTCCATTGAAGATACGGTTACCGTTTTAATACCGGTTTTATTACCGATGACGACTATTTTGTCACCTATTTTCAGATCGGTTATCAGTTTGATACTGGCAACCTGGTTTTTTGCATAATAGTTAACGATTGTCCCCAGAGAACGTTTTAGCTCTGTAGCGGCATTATTTTCTGTTGTGGAAAAATCGTAAGCTGTCGGTTGACCAAGATAAAACCCTGAAGAAAACTGTCTATTAAATACTTTTTCGAGTTCGCTGATTTTTTCTCTGATCTCTTCAGGAGACAATGTTTCATCGAGAGCTTGGCGATATACCGATGTGACAATATCAACATATCTGGCGTCCCGACCACGACCTTCGATTTTGAAACTTATGACGCCGGCCTCTTTCATCTTTTCAATAAAAGGTAAGGCGCAGAGATCTTTGGCCGACAGGACATGCGAGTTTTCGACTGCTAATTCATGACCGGCACTATCAGTCACTGTGTAATTCCGACGGCAATTTTGGTTACATTCCCCTCGATTAGCCGATTTGTTATAGGTGAACTGAGACATAAAACAACGACCGGAAATCGCCACACACATCGCTCCATGAACAAAACACTCGACATCAATAATTTTTGAAATACTTTTTATTTGTTGCAGGTTTAGTTCCCGAGACAATACTACTCTTTGAGCACCTAACGCCTTATAATATTCGGCCGCTTTTGTGTTAGCAACAGATGCCTGGGTAGAGATGAAAAAAGGAATTCTATATTTTTTGCAAAGCAACATGACGGCATGATCCCAACAAATAATCGCATCTATCTTATCTTTGGCCTGTATTATAATCTTTTCCAGTTGTTCCAGTTCTTCATCGTAGATAATTGTGTTCAGGGTGAGATACATCTTCACTTTTCTTGGTGAAGAATCACAAAGTTCCCTCATTTCATCGAGTTCATCCAGAGTGAAGTTTTTTGAAGATGCCCTCATTGAATAATCTTTTAACCCAAAGTACACAGCATCGGCGCCAGCATTTATTGCGGTCGCAAGCATAGAATAATTACCCGCAGGGGCCATCAGTTCATATATTGAATTCAAAGAATTTGTCACTTTCAATATCGGTTCATTTTCTCATTAGGAATATAATCAAATATTGGAATGAACCGTTAACAGAATATTTTATTTTAATATAAAAAAATGAATTGAATTCCAATTACATATTCTGGTATAGTATCAATATCTGATTTTTAATATTCTCAGATTATCGCCGCCAGTATACAGATTTATACCATCGGTGGCCAATCCGCCCTGAATCGGGTTTCGCTTTGATAGAACGTTTTCACTTATTTGAAACTGCTGCCGAATATCCCCGGAAGAGGGGTCATATTCATAGACGGTGGCTGCTTCCGAATTGGTCCAACTGGATATAAACAGCCCGCCTTCAAAATACATTATTCCCCTGAATAATGATGGGTTGGAAAAGGTCACTTGATTTGTAACCGAACTATCTGAATGCCCATCAAGCATGGCACGGTCAACATCAATTTCGTACGCCTTATTTACAAACGGTCCGGCCAGCCATAGTTTTCCATTGCCCCACGCGAGCCCGGTAATCAAATCAATTGTCTGGTCATAGCCAAACTGACCAAGCCTGCTTCCATTCTCAGGATTCAGTTTATAAATATCGCTTCGAGTTGCAACCCAAAGATTAATACCATCGAATGCGATGCCCTGTAAATTTATCCATTCAGTCGGAGCAAATTTGAATTTATTATTCACGATACCATCAGATAGATTAATATTATAAACTGTATCGCTCAAATGATCAATTATCCAAAGTGAGGAACCGGTTCCAGCCAGATCCAAAGTATATGAAGATACCGGGGAATTATATTCATCAAGAATATCACCTCGACCCGATTCCGCAGTGGTCATTGCCCCGGCCATATTAGACATATCTGACCAATTGAGGACCTCATCTGCTGTTTTAATTGCAAAATAATAAATAGTATTTGGAACCAGATTGGTAACCAGATATTCTTCGTCGGTACCAGCTATACCTGGAGTCGGTTTATTTGGGCAAGCAATATTAGATTCCCAGTTGTAGGGAGTAATATATTCAGTGGAAAATCTTATATCATATTGAGTCGCCGTTCCGGTATAATCATCATCGCCGGGAGCAGTCCAGGTTAGCAGTATACTATTTGGCGTTGCTGAACCTGCAAATAGATCCGAGATTGCCGAGGGGCGTATGATATCTACAACTTTTTTGGTCGTGGCGGTAGTTATATTAGAAATGGGCGACCAATTAGGAACTTCGTCGGCCACTCTGATGGCAAAATAATAATTTGTCTCAGGAGATAATCCGGTTGCCAGATATTCTTCAATGTTTCCCGCAATCTGAGGATTCGGGGTTAGAGAACATTTGGTCGCAAGACTCCAATTGGTGAGGTCAATAGGTGATGTCATATATCTGATATCATATTCCGAGGCTTTCCCATTGTTAATATCATCGCCGGTTGAGGTCCATGTCAATCTAATACTGTTTGATGTCGGATTTCCTGCAGAAAGGTCATCAATATGGGATGGTGCGACAAAATCCTCTATATTTTCACAATCAGAAGAGACATTCCATTCCTCCTGGCCAAAATCTCTTGAATAATTCGCTATTTCATATCCAAATTGATGAAGTTGAAAATTATATGTCCCCTCGATACCATTATTTAATGCCCAACACCAGGACGGGAAATTGTCAACAGAGGCATTGAAATTTGTATATGGCCTAATAGATATTAGAGGCCCGGTCACAGAATAAAAACTCACCGACACTCTCGGTCTGATATATGATTGAATATGAGTTTCGCCTCTGCCTGGCCAGCTTAGCGGCTTTTCTGCATATGATATATCTTTTGTCCATGTCTCCGACCATTCACCATCCTTAAGGCGTGCGCCAGCGCGAACTTTATATTCTGATTTGGTGCCGCATAAAAAAGTGCCGTCAATTGTAGCAGACATGATGAACCCGATGTCGATTTTTAAAGTTACAACTTCTATTATTGGAATAGTCCCAAACATTTGAACGGTATTATAGTGAAACTCAGCAATATTTTTTAAACCGGTCATCCCGAATTTTCCATTGGCCGAGATTTTAAGATCATATTCACATTTCAAATCGCCACTAACAAATGAAAAAAACTGATTTAACCCTTTTGAATTCAGGCCAAAACCATATTCTATTTTGGGATCAAATGAAATGGATCCATCAATAACCTCAACCTCAACGCTAACTCCCTCGGTGTTGCCAGCATATAGAGATAATCCAGACAAATCGATACCCTGATCAGAAATTGAGACACCTTTGGCCGCTGAAACAAGATCAAAATTATCACCTCTTTTTGCCACTTCTGTTCCAGTCGTTAAATTTATTGTGGTATCTATTCCTCCATTTATTATTGCATCTGCCAAAGTCGCATATTCGGTTTTTAATTCTAATCTATCAGGGTAAATGGTGAGCCCGGTAACTCGTCTAATATAGCCGCCAAAAGCTGTCCCGATTATTATATCACCGATCTCAATTGAATTTGAATAATAATTACTGATCTCAAAAGTATAATTAATATGGTGCGAATCTATATTGAATAGTTCAATACCATTCATATTATCAATAACTTTTAGGTTGTTGGCTAAAATAGTCTCACCGTATGGCGAATCGCTCTGAGTTGGGTACTTGCCGCAAGAAATAAACAGATAAAATAGAGTAAAGATTACCAAGGCTAAAATTATCGGACGTTTTTTCATTCTTTTCGGCTCCCAAAAATTAATTTATTGGCAATAGGGAACTCTGCTAAAAAATAAGTGCAAGTTAACAATCTGTCAAGTCAATATAAAGACGGGAATTGGACGCAATTGTTTAATAAATCAGTATTTGATAGATAAATTGTTAAAATCAATACATTTAGAATCAATCATACCAATTCTCTGAACCATGGCATCCATTGGGAAGTCCGGAGCAAGTTCCATTGTTAAAATTGCCGATAAATGAAAAACTTACTGTTTTTTCACCATCAATATGATATTGAGGCCCCACAATTGCAATATTTTGCCCCTGAGTCAAACTATGGCAATTTCTACATGCAATATTTTCATCAACAAAGTGTTTTTTATGCTTGCCGCTCAGATCCTCCGGATTTGCCCCAATATCATGACATGATCCACAATTGGCCTGTCCCGTTCCAGTCCAAATTGGGCTGTTGGATGAATAACCGCCGGAAAAGTTTCCATGGCAATAAATATTGGAACATTCTGCAGTTGTCCTATTCCAGGTAGAAGAATTGCCCGCGAGCGAACTCCAGTTTAGTTCAGCAATATTATCAGCACCGAGATGTCCATTGGCTGTTAATGTAACCGGAACGATATGACAATCACTGCATTCAAATGGATCGGCGAGAGAACCGCCTTCAATATGAGTAGTATGCGCCCCAACAGCCAATTGTGAGGTTAAAGTTTCATCTTCAAGTCCAAATGGTGGAGCCCCTGTACTGTTATCAAGTCCGCCATGACAACTGGTACAAGATATTGGCCCATCACCATGACAGACATTACATTTTGAAGTGTCGGCGGTTAAGGTATCAGGTGAGCCGTTGATATGCAGGTTTGGATTGACAATGGCCAGGGTTGAATCGACAACGCTGGCATGACAGTCGGCACAATCGAGATTTGCTGCTGTAATATGATATTGATGTTTCCATTGCAGGTTGCCAGGTTCAGTACCAATATCATGACACGAACCGCATTCAGCCTGATTATTTTGATTCCAGATTGGCAGATTACTCTGGTTTCCTCCATCAAAGGTGCCATGACAGTATGTCCCAGAACAACTTTGCTCATTCCCGTCCCAAATAGCAGTTCCGCCATTGGCAAAACCGCCCCAGATAATTTCAGCAATCGAATCAGTTACTACCGATCCAACAGGGGAGATGCTATCAAAATGGTTTAATTCGAGTGTGAAAGCAGGAACGGAATGGCAATCGCTGCAATTCACTGGTCCTGATAAATCGCTGCCATCAAGATGTGCTGTATGTGCTCCGACTGCTCGGGATGTATCTGATGTCTCACCTCTGAGTCCAAATGGCGGGGCACCCGATTGGTCAGATATGCCGCCGTGACAACCGGTGCAGATATTGGTCCTTTCGGCATGGCAATTGATACATGAAACATCTACTTTGCCGCCATCGAAATCAATACCATGACATTGTTGGCATCCGGCAGAACCGCTGTTCAAAACAATTTTACCATGAAAATCTTCAGATGAAGAAATCATCCAATTATCAAGATGGGTTTCAGGAATAGTTGGCTTCGAGCGATTATTCGCGCAGTGCAACATAGAAATAAAAATCATACATAGAAGCGGAATTAAAATTATATTTTTATTATAAATTAGTTTCATATCTTTGCCAGTAATTAATCTTCCGAACTATGACAATACCCGCAGAAACCTGTTCCTGCGGTTCGTGTGTTGATGTGGCATTGGAAACAGACGGAACCGTCATCATTATGCCATGAGGCGTGTTCACCGCCATTAATTCTGGAGTGGATAGGAGGGTTTGTCCCGCGGAGACCATCATAATCTGAATGACATCCGGCACGGGCGCAATTTGGATCAGTAGAATCATGGCAAGAGGCGCAGTTTTCTACATTATTTCTCGCCGAATTCCCATGCTCATTTATCCATCCCAGCGTTGAATGTTCCAAGGGCATTCTGTTTTCGCGTAAATGACAATCGTTGCAAAATGATTGATTGTCATGGCAGGAATTACAATCAGTTTCCCGACCTCCGGCATCAAGCCCGTGAGTATAGCGGTAATTTAGATCATGAATAGTACCATTGATATTATCACCCCGGTGACAGTCAATACAAAACGATTCATTCTTATGGCAGCTATAACAAAACTTGTCGTCAGCAGCGGCTCGGTTTCCATGTTGATCTCTCCAATTTAACGGGTGAATATCAAGAAGAGTCTGTTTTGTACCGTGGCAGATCGAGCAATCACTTTTTGCCGTTTGATTATCATGGCAACTCATACATTTTGGTTTACCGGGAATTGGATCGGAGGCAGATAAAACATGACAGCTGGAACAGTCGATTTTAAGTTCATAATGCTTTTTATGAGAAAAGAGAATTGTGCGGGAGGGATTAAGCAAGGCACCCGGGTCATCACTATTTCGATGACAGGTCGAACAGTTATCGGTATCTTCGATGTCATGGCAATCGCCGCAAAAATCCATTTCCGGAAATAGTTTGTCAGCAGATACGATACTTTCTGATACCAATCCATGACAATCAGTGCATTCAATATCGGTATGCAGTTGGTGGTCGAATATTATATCATTCGTGATTGAATTACTTTCCGCAGCGTAAATGCATCCCATAAGAAGGATTAGATGAACAAGTATAATTTGTATAAGTGATTTATTCATTTATTGGCCGCCAGAATTTGAATTGGTTATTTTAAATGATTTGGTAAAATTCAGATTAAATCTTATATCATTTTTTGAAATGCCATTTCGCAAATATTGAATCTCCGATTTCACAGAGAAGCCTTTCTTGAGTCTTAATTCCGCCCCGACAATCGACATATATGAATCATTAAGGTTACTCTGTAATTCCTGAACTTTGTATCTGCTGAATCTTCCGCTATAATAAGCCTTAAGAGAACGGTTCAGATTTATGGAGATAAATCCATTAATACCATTGCTATTTCTTCCCAACCCTGACCGATGGACCCAGATAAGTGACCAATTATTGCTACTCATTCCGATCTTTCCACTGAGAGCATTTTCATCTTTGTATAGATTTATATCAAGGCCTGAAACGATACGGAGATATTTTCCCAGGCGACGATGCAATTCAATTCTGATTTCCTTATAATTTCTAAAATCAATGATGCTGAATATTGAATTGCTACTCACTGATGGTTCGCGCCATTGAAATTCAGTAGACAAATAATAATTGCCAAAATTATAGGAAACCCGAGAAAGAATCTCCGATATCCTTTTGTTCTCCATATTAAATACAAACTTACTAAAGATGGAATATTTAGATTTTTGCAATGAAATATCTGTACCGAGAAGATGAGAGGCTATACTTCCGTCAAGATATCTCAGCTGCCAATGAGCTCCCAATCGTAAATTCTTATATTGATAATTTATCATACCGCCAAATAATCCGAAATCAGATAAAGATTGAATAGATTCAGGGTCCTTATGGCTTACCTGACTACCGGCATATAAATCGAGTCTTCCGCCCTTTAGAAAATTGCCTTTTAGCCGAATCCCGTCAAGTAATCCGCTTCCAACTGAATTATAAACAAACTGTCTGCCAAAACGAATATCAGTTCCTTGCGGAATATTTCTAAGTTTTATATAGGCGTCATAAATATATGTTTGCGGATCGCTTGTAATTTTATTTTTAAGATCGGATGTATATCGAAGATAAAGATGAAAATCTACCGATTTTGAATTCGGAGAGCGCAAGAGATTCAAATCAGATCTTAATCTTTCATAAATCCGAATATGGCTGGAATCATTCTCTTCATAAATATATAATTGACTTGAAATAGCTCCAGTTAGCTCAAGCGAGGAGATATTAGTTGCCAATAATAGAAAAATAAATAAAGATTTAATTAGGTGCTGTGTTATCATAGATAATACCGGTATATATTGTCTTCAATGTTTCCTGTCTTATTTATCGGCCTGAACGTAAAGAATATTTAATTAAAAGCTTAATTCCTCGAATTTTATTAGCCTATTGTTTGTTATATCTAAAGGCAACAATAATATAACAAATTTCAATAATTTTGAAAAGGAAATATTACAGGTAAATATTGACAAGTGATATTATTCAAAATGCCAAATTCGCCAAAGGCAGGAAATTAGACCACAATTAAACTCGGATTTATTTATTGTTCGCAATTTAGTTATCCCCGGTGAAGAAGAAAATCAGGATAAGTATTTCCATTATAGATTTGCGGCTAGCTTACCAATTGAACTAAAATTAAGTGTATTATAATTACACCCAATTATAGGTGTTAAGCCGCAGATAGACATTTATTTATGCTTGTATTAAATTTATAAAATAAAAAACCGTATATTGCCCTATTAATAAGTAAAATTACACCTATTATTAATCAGGAAATCCCTTGACACAGAAGTCCAAATATACTATCTATTGAATTAGGTAAGGATTTGACGCAGTTTTTTTGCTGAGCACACAATTACTGCGAAATATTATAAAATAGATTAATCAGAGTGGGGATTCTGGGTATGGATTGTTGGCTTTCGGACAGAAATGTTAAGCTAGTCGTTCATAAATTTTTTAATACGCTCAATATTTTCAACTTCAAATATTTTAGAAAGGGGTGATACTATTTTAATAGCCAACTACTTTTACTAAATAAATTCTTATCCGCTTACTTCTGTAAGTTACTCTGGTTCAATTAATATTTTTGAGCCAGATAAAATTATTTATTTCCCGGAATATCCGGTAAATAAAAGACAAAATTCCTTCTTTCGCCAAAATGATTTATTGGGAATCGGGAGAATATATGGGAATCAAAGTCCAAATCATTAAACACTACTTTCGTGCTTATCGCAGAGGAACATTAAATTTTAGTAATTCTATTGTAGTGACCTGTTTTTCTTTGTCGCAAAATTTTTGGAAGAAGGAATTATTTTTCTTTAATTGCTGCCTGCTAAATTTGAATTCTGAATAAATTTATTGGCAGTTTTTATATATATGGAATTAAAATATTTTACACAGGCTAAGGAGAATTCTTCATGACAACAATTAAAAGTAAATTTGTGGGAATTATTGCGATTTTGCTGATGACCTTTCTGGTTGTCAGTGCAAATGCGGCCTTAATTCATGTGCCCGCAGATTATGCGACCATTCAGGGGGCTATTAATGCAGCCGGTTCTGGTGATGTCATCTACGTGGCGGCAGGAACATATTACGAGACGCTTAACATCCCAAATGCCGACCTTTCAATTATTGGTGTAAACCGGGCAACGGTGGTCATTGACCCGACCGGTTTGGCAACTAATAACTCAGGTATTTATGTGACTGGAAACAATGTGACACTGCAATCTTTGACTCTACAGTCCACCGTCACGAACTCATTGCCGCGGTATGGCATTAAATTCGGCGAAGTTGATGGTTGTACACTCGCTGACGTGACCGTTCGGAATGCCTACCGAAGCGGCATTGACGCTCTTGGTACGAGCCATCTTACGGTTACCAATGTATCTTCTCTGGATAACGGCGGACATGGACTCTCGCTCGTCGATTGCAATTATATCTCCGTCACCGATATAACTCTCAGTGGCAATGCTTGGCAGAATGTCAGTGTCGCCACCTGGGGTCGCTATACTCCTTTGGGTACAAGTGGTATCTTCTTCACCGGCACAAATAGTTTTGGTGATCTCTTCCAACTTGAAATGGGCGACTATAACAACCCGGGTGTTCCGCCCGCAGGTAATGCCATTATTACCTACAGCACCAATCCGATTGACGGTGCTGATGTGACGGTTCAAGCCAGCGATTTTGGCTTTGCTTTGCATGGCACACAGGATGACAGTCCTGATCAGGTACGTGTCTGGCTGTTTTCAACGCTTGCCAATGCGTCTTTGGTGCCGCCAATGACGCCCATTGGACACTGGACCGGTGATGCTATGTATATTGAAAGTCTCACGGATGATACACAGCTTTACGCAACCCCCGGATGCAGTATCCAGGCGGCCATTGATGCGGCAACAGCTGGTGATGTGATCAATATAGCGGCGGGGACATATGTCGCTTCAACTCAGATATTAATTAACAAAGATTTGACTCTGCACGGTGTTGGTAAATCCCTCACTGTTATAGAAGCCGGGTTTAACACTACCGTGGGTTCCTATCTGGTCACGGATGCCTTGATTTATGTAGACAATGGCGTCACGGCCACGATTGAGGAACTCGCGATTGACGGTACCGGTTTCACCGTGCGACACGCCATCCAGGCGCGAGGAACCGATTTGACCGTAAAGAACTGTGATGTCCGAGATATCTACGCCAATATCTATGCCGGTCGCGGAATTGTGTTTCTCTCAGGCACCGGATTGGTTGAAAACTGCTCGATGTCCAATATCCAGCGGATCGGCGTTCATGTTCGTGGTGGTGTAGAGCCAACTGCTCCGGACGTCGATGTTATTGGTCTTACCTACGCTGGTAAGGGCGTCGGCGACTTCCTTGATTATGGTGTCGAGTTCGGTGGTGGCGGCACCGGGAGCGTACAATTGAGCACGATCACTCAGTGCCGCGGTGTGGCATCAGTGGATGGTTCCACATCAGCTGCGATTCTCGCAACCGACTACTACGGGACTGGCACAGCAGCCACCATAACGGGCTGTTCACTATCCGACAACTCGGCCGGCATCTATGCGGGCTACACTGCAGGTGATGGCACGGTCGTCGTGGCTAACGGCAACGATTTCGCTGGCAGCGATCTGGGTATCAACAGCCTGACGGCTGCCACTCTCGATGCTTCCGGCAACTGGTGGGGCGATCTCGATCCGAGCAATGATGTCTCTGGTGATATCGACTATACTCCCTGGTTGGCCGATGGCACCGATACTGACGCCGGAACATCCGGATTTCAGGGTGATTTCGCTACTTTGTATGTTGACGACGATAGTCCTCAGGTCGGGACTACCGGATATATTCAGGAAGGCGTTGATCTGGTTTCTGGTAGTACAGTTTATGTTGCAGCGGGGACGTATGTTGAAGCCCTGCTTATCGATAAGCCGCTGACCCTGCTTGGCGCAACTGCCGGAGTTAACAAGAACGGTTACACTGTGCCTTCTGGCTATACTTGGGACGATGCGATTGAAACCATAATTATGCATCCCAACCCGGCTGGTGGCTATATTACGATTGTTGATATCTATGATACCGATGATGTTACTTTTGACGGATTTATCGTGCAGGAACTAAACGCTGTGAGTAACCTCAATTCATCGCTACTTCGTGTTTATGCTTACTCAAAAGTGATAAGTAATATCAATGTCGTAAATAGTATTATAGGTCCGAATACCAATACGGTGTCACAGGATGGCACTCACGGGCGTATGGGACTTTATATTGTCAACCACCCCTACAATGATAATGGTGTTACTAACAGCACTTTCTCTGGTAATAAGATTTTCGATTGTAAGGGCAACGGCGATAATATATTTATTTGGTCATCATACTTTGCTTATGGTGCCCCCGGACCAGCCTCAATGGCAGGGACTGTTATTGAAGATAACGAAATCTATGGTTCTCATCGATGCGGGATTGAGACTGCCGGTGGGTTCTCTGACCTCGTGATTCGTAATAATGAAATATATGGCAACACTGAATTGCCGGGGGATGTTGTTGGCAAATTAAAATACGGACACGGCATATTGCTGATCAGAGGCAGCTCTGATAAAGTCTCGGATCCTTTGACGGCATATGGTCCCGTAGATCTTACCATTGAAGGAAATAACATCTATGGCAATAGCAAAAATGGCATCTATATGGGGCCCAAAAATGATGGAATAGCAATCAACAACAATGCTATTTATGGTAATGGCTGGGATGGTGTGATGGTTGATCTACTCGGCACCTATTGGAATCCCCAATTTGAACCGGAACCGACGGCTTTACAGTACTCATGTCTTGATTGCTCTAACGATATTGCGGCATTTGAGAATACCATCTATGGAAATGGTACTGCCGGTTATCCGGATGCAGGAGTCGGTGTACATGTCAATGGTGTTCCCACAAACGCCTTCGTTCTTGATGCTACTCAGAATTACTGGGGAACACTGAAATGCTCTGAAGTGGCTGCGAATGTTTATGGCGAAGTCAATTACGATCCATGGTGTAATGATGATTTCTCATTGTGCGGCTTTACCTGCTCGCTTGCCGAGGCCTGGGTTGATGATGACTGGGTTGGAACCTCGGAAGGAACCGATGTTGGTGGGCATATTTTTGGATATGATGCCTTTGCAACTATTCAAGAGGGCATTGACGCTGTAAATGGTAGCACCGTCAATGTGGCAGCTGGCACGTATCGTGAGCAATTATATATTGACAAAAATGTTAATTTACTCGGTTCTGGCTCCGGCGATTGTTTCATTGAGGCTCCCGATCCGGGCAGCCGAACAACCTATTCGATTACCCAGTGGACCGGCTCGGTCAAAACGATTGATGCCATTATCGGTGTCAATACCGCCGGAACGGTTAACATTGATGGTTTCAAAATCGACGGACGCGATACTGGACCTGGTAATTTTTATGGGGTTCATTTCTTTGATACTGACGGTTCGGTAACCAATTGTGTTATTGATAATGTCACTTATTCGGCCGTTCCCGGAACCTCATCAATTGTATCACTGCTTGCCACCCATAGTTTGGGTGCGACCTTTACAATTGATATAACCGGGAATACGATTCCGATTTTCCAAAAAGGCGGCATTGCTCTAATGGGTCCTGGTTGCAATTTCACCGTCAATGACAACAATGTAACTGGTCAGGCCAGCAGCACTCTTGCCGGCAACTGTATTCAGTTAAGTTACGGTGCTTTTGGTTCCACTTCTGGCAACTATGTCGAGGGTACTACATATACCGGTGATGATTGGGCGTCGACAGGTATCCTGCTCTTTGAAAGTGGCGATGTGACAATGGACGGTGATGAAGTATATAACTGTCAATCCGGTGTCAATTTTAGTGACTGGGGATGGGTTTATCTTAACCCGACAACAGTTACTCTTAATTTCACTAATCTTAATCTTCATGATAATGAATGGCCACTCGGTTTACAATTAAGTCGTGATAATTCAGATGTTGATTTTACTTTGACTAACAGCAGCCTTCTGGATAATGGCGGCGACGGAATTGATCTCTGGGGAACCGGTGTTGATCCATGGGGCGGCAGCTATTATACTGGCTGGAGTAATGGTGATTTAACAGCGGTCATTACCGGATGTACGATCACTAATTCAGTTTATGATGGTATCTGGACAGCCGATTTATCAGGTAATACCAATAATACGGCAGATATTGACATTCATGGCTGTTATTTCACCGGCAATACCAGTTCCGCTGTCAATAATACGATGACCCAGACGGTTGATGCTACTGCTTGTTATTGGGATGATCCGACCGGGCCGACAGTTGGCTCCAGATCGCGTTCGACGCGACAGGTTTCAAGCCTTGTTAGTCCTTTTGGCGATGACCTGCCCAAAAAGGCAGCAATTTTTACTACAACTGTTAACGATGACCGAGGAAGCGGGGAGACGGTTTTAGGACCGATTTCTTATTCACCGTTCTGGATGGCTAATTATATTGGTGACGCTCATACCAGTCCATGGTCATGGGGTGTTGACAATACGGGAACTATTGGCGATGGTTATGCCGCCGCAACTTCCGGAGATATTGTCACAATTTATGCCGGAACTTATACCGAGCAGGTAACGCTTGCTCAGGGTAAAAATATAACTCTTTCCGGTGAAAGCCGCGATGTTGTAACTTGGGTTGCGCCTGCAGGAAGTAAATGTCTTGTTGGTGATATGACCGGATATACAGGTGATATGAACTATGAAATCTCTGGATTCACCTTTAACTGCCGTGC
>JAQBFG010000072.1:0-17459 GCA_032123495.1 Candidatus Zixiibacteriota bacterium
AGCTGGCCAACAAGTTACATATAAATACCAGAAAGCATGTAATCAGACGCGAATTGCTTATTGATAAAGGCGACCTCTTTTCCCGAAAATTGGCTGATGAATCCGAAAGAAATCTGCGTTCGCTTCCATATTTGTTTGACGCTCAAATTGAGATAATCAATTCCAGTGACAGCGCAAATGTAATGAGCGTTATAACCTCCGATCGCTGGACGCTGGCCGGCGGACCGACCATAAGCCGCAAATCAGGCCAGATAATTTATCAATTGGGATTTGAAGAAATCAATTTTCTTGGATATGGGCAGCAAATTTCATTTGATTATTTTATTCGCGAATTTGAAGAGAACTATATTCGTGCCTCTTTTTATGAGCGACGGCTATTTGGTTCCAGATTCGGGCTAAACTCATATTATAATGGCGAACCGGAAATCGGAAGCAAAAGTATTAGTATCGTCAAGCCGCTATTTTCACTGAATTCAAAATTTGGTTATGGTGTTAGTTATACTGATATTGATCGGAAAGATAAGTATTATACTTCCGAAGTTGAATTTGCCAGAAACAGATTTGTAAGTAGAGAACTTGGATTATCAGCCGCCTATCGTTTTGGAGACTATCAGAATAAAGTAAAAATCGGTTTTGATTATAATTATAAAGATATAAAAATTTCGGAAGACACGCTTTTTCTTCGAAATCTCAAATTTAACTTTCCCGTTGATAGTGTCTATTCCAATTATCTGGTTAGTTTCAGTGCTTCAAATTTTAAATACATAAAGGCCAGAAGGATAAGCAGAATGAATATTCCCGAAGATATCACTTTGGGATTTGAGGCCGGAATTTCATCCGGGTACGCCATTGATGCCGGAACAGGCTGCAGGCTATATAGAACGATGTCTTTTTCTGGTGGTTATTCGGGAAAGTTCGGTTCAAATCTGATGTTTTTTAAATTTTATCGAACTTTTTGGTACAAGGGAGGAATTGACTACAGGAAAACGACTAATCTTTCGATAGATATTATAATAGGACTATCTCCTGGCTGACGCCGTTTGTTTTGGCCCTTTATTTAGAAGATTGGCGCAGTGATGGGCAAGAAGTGTTATATTTGGGCGAAAACAGCGGAATGCGAGGATATCCCCGATTTTATACCGAAGGGGAGAAGTTATTGCGGGTTAATATTGAAAATCGAATTTTTACCGGAATTAAAATGCTTTCGGCAGAATTTGGGATAACGCAGTTTTTGGATATGGGGCAGACATGGTCAGACGGTGAGAGGTTTGAAATGAGGCAAATTCTATGGACGGTTGGGTGTGGATTAAGAATTGGAACTGAACGGGTTTCTAATGCCGAATTGATCAGAATAGATTTAGCTTATGCCGGTAGACTAAAAAATTGGCAAATATCTTTTGGCGTTGGTCAGTATTTATAAAGTATCGGTGATCGTCTGGCAGTGGTTAGGTGAATGTTACTTGACAAATAGGCAAAATGACTTAAATTATTGGTAGCAGGTTTTAAATTGACCAAAATACTACTATTACCAACCTGTTAGGGCAAGGTTTTATGTTGAAAACATATTTTAAATTATCTGTTTGTATTGGCATTCTTCTATTTTTTGTTTCAAATATTTTTGCAATTGGAGTTCCCCCTGATAAATTGGCTGTTGGGCAATTGTCCCGCATTGATCAGCTATATGTTGACGGAAAAATAGAATTAGGGGATAAGCTGTTTTATAATCTGCAGTCAATTTTTGCCGAATCTTCATTGCCTGACAATATCAGATCCGATTCTCCTGAGATAATAAAAAGTGCTACCGGTATAGTATTGGAGGCGTATCAAAACTGGGATAAAATGACGCCTGACCAACGATCATTGGCGACAGAATATTTAACCCGCGCCAGTTTTGATGCCATTTATGTGTCACCGGAATCACATTTTTCGATCCATTATGATACTATTGGAACCGAAGCTGTTCCGGCCGATGATATCGATATAAATGGGATACCGGATTATGTAGAACGAATTGGTCTTTATGCCGACAGTTCATATCGACATTATCATAATACTCTTGATTATATCCCGCCTCCCAAAGAAAGCGAAGATCCATATACAATTTATCTGGTTAGAATTGCCGCCTATGGTGCGACGATTCCGAGAATTCCGGGTGATTCTTCGTGGAACGATTATACGTCGCGGATAGAAATACATTGCGATTTTGCCGGACCATCCTTTGGGCCAAATGATGATCCTGAGGGGAGAGTAATTGGTGATCAAAAAGTCACCTGTGCCCATGAGTATTATCATGCAGTTCAATTGGCCTATGATTTTAATTATAATAATCTCTGGTGGATGGAGTGTACTTCAACTTACTTTGAAGATGTTCTTTTTCCTGAAGTTAATGACAATTACAATTATCTGAGCAGCTTTTTTAATTATCCCGATACATTTTTAACGGCGCCTACATTTCATGTATATTCTACCTTTATTTGGGCCTCTTTTCTGGTGGAGAAGTTCGGACTCGATATGCTGAAATCTTCGTGGGAGTATCTTCGTTATTACGATGTTATACCATCAATTGATTCAGCCTTAAATCTTTATGAACAGAAAATAAAATCGGTTTTCTCCGAGTTTACATTATGGAATTATTATACTTCCGACCGGGCCGATCCCTTATATCATACTGACGGCGCTTATTATCCCCAGGTTGAAATTGACCAGATTTTCACCGGATTCCCAACTACGATTTTGGAACCGGTTTATCCTCCTGATGGTTTGGGGGCAAACTATATCATCTGCTACCCAAACCCTGTTGAAGAAAGCTTTTTTATCTTCCATTTTGCCGGCAGCATGTTTGTCAAATGGGAGCTAATAAGTATGTATTTTGAAAACGGTGGAAATCCCGATATTCAGAGTTTTTCTGCAGATCATAATGGCCTATTGCATTGGGGCGTGTATGATTTTACCGGAAGCGACTCAATGATTATTATTTCAAGTGTCGTATCACAATATTTAAATAATAATGATTACAGTATTGAAGTAGAAACTTTTCAATATGGTGATGTTGATTTTTCAGGTGGTGATCCCAATATCCTTGATATCATTTTTATTATAAATCAGAAATATAAAAACGGTCCAGAACCTGACTATGATCCGAGAATGAGTGATATCAATTGTGATCAATTGGTAAATATCCTCGATATCGTCGATCTCATTAATTCAGTTTACAAAGATGGTCCTGCTCCCGGACCGTGTCGCTATTAGTAATCTCAAATACAATATTTTCGATATTTACAATTATTCTATGTTAATGCTGTAAGTATGGCCCCTTAAATTTATCACTTTTTAAGCTTGACACACATAAAATAATATTATTAATTAAATTAGAACGTGTATCGTTGATTGTCATCTATAATTTGAGGAGGTTACAGGGAAGTTAACCTGCTAAAGAGAGGGGGGGTCATGGCATCAAATTTTGAGGCTAAGATCCTAATTTGCGTTGAGTGTGAACAGGAATTCGTATTTACCACGAATGCGCAGGAGTATTTTGCGGAGCGTGGGTACTCCGAAGATCCCAAGAGATGTAAACATTGTTATGTTCAGCACAAACGGGACAAGCGAAACGGTCCGTCCGAATCAGTTCGACCGGAATTGAGCTGATAGTCTTTTACAAGCGCAATTGTACTGGAAGAAAAATTTAATCGTTCAAAGTCGGTATAGGTTCTTTTATGTCCGCGTTTACCAGTGTGTACTATTATCTTATTTTAACAGTATCATTGTTTTGGAATCTGTTCCAAAATCTGTAATCAATTTATAGATATAGATGCCTGATGATAACTCATTTTCTGTATCAATATCGCTGTTCCATTCGATCTTATGAGTCCCGGCCTGAAGCTGACCGTCCAAAGGCGTGTCAACCAATCGTCCGAGGATATCATAAATATTAAGTTTTACCGATGACTGCGCTGACAACTCGATTTCAATCGAGGTTTGTGGATTAAACGGATTGGGGAAATTTTGGTTAAGAACAAAAGAAGTTGGTCTGACTAAGGAAAATTCATCATAAATATCACTGAGAAGAGAGACGTTAAAATTGGCCGTCATTGTTGACCCCGAAGCCGAAATGTTTTCTATTGAGACATAGGTATTGTCATCATCATAATTATTTGAGCCTGGGATAGTGAGAGGAGTAAATTCGGTGATAAAGTTATTGCCGGGGAAAGGATCGGTATTATTTCCTTTTGATATCTTCTTATCAAGTTCAAATAGTCCGTCCGACTGTTCCAGCGCCACGAGGTAGTTTCCGCTTGCGGTATGGCCGGGGTACCATTCATCATCATTATTTGAATTAAAGGTACCTGCCTGAGTTTCGTCAATATGCCAGATGAGCAGGCCGTCGGATGGCAGATACGAATCGTAACCGATTTGTTGTCGATTTTCTACCAGAAAATATTCGGTCCCGATATTACCGCTTGACCAGAGACGATAGATAGGTCCGCCCTCTTCGACGTTGGCGATATTCACGCCATTGCTGTTTGAGGTAACATTGGTATAACTGTTAAATCCTAATTCCAACCGTGACCAGGCATCAAGGCCGGCCGGAACACTGCCAAGGCTTGAAGGCCCCAGCCAACTGCCGTAGGACATCAGGGACCAGCGGCCAACACCATTGGAACTCATGTCACGATCGTAGAGATCGGGCAGGCCAAAAATGTGTCCCAATTCATGGCAGAAAACGCCGCAAGTGATGTCACCCGGACTAAACCAGTATTCAGGCTGGACAGTATATTCATAAATGGATACACCATCTTTACTTCTTGGACTGACTGACCATTTATGCGACCAGATCAGGTTGGTGCTGTCGGGACCAAACAGTTCGGCTCCCGGTCCGGTATGAATCAGAATAAGAGCATCAACATAACCATCACTGTTATTGTCATATTGGGAAAAATCAATTATGGGGTCAATCAAATCGACTATATTCTCACAAAGTTTCTGACTGTTTTGCGGATATGAACCGGTTCCGTTTTGCCCGTCGCAATAGTAGGCATAGGTTTGCGGGGCGGTTATCCAGCCAGTTGCCGATGGCAGATTAACCGTTACAATATCAAGTTGGTCAAACGACATCTCATTATAATAATGGCGGACCGAACCTTGCTGATTGACAAATAAAACGGTATCAAAGTTGGTCGGATCTACCGAGTAGGTCTTGTCCGTAAAATTGATTAACACCGCCAATGCCTTAAATGAACCGGTGATTTGAGCTTTGGACGCACCAATCAATTTTGATGGTGCATTTAATTCCGGGTCAGTATTATTGACCATCATTTTTTCTGGTGAACCATCTGTTTCGGAGTTGCCGATGTTTATTACATCCGGGTGGGGCGGCATCGCCGCCCCGTTAGGAATAGAAAAAATAAACAGAATCAGCAGGAGTAACCCGAAAGTTTGTTTGCTATTAATAACATGTTCACCAAGATTATTCATCGTATCTTATCCACTCTAAAAGTTCAATCCGGTTGAAACGGCCAGATGAAGTCCTTTGCTTGATCCCGAAGTGATACTGCCATGATTGGTCGCGGCAACATCGAAATAAAACATGGCGAGATCGAGACCGGTTCCGAATGACATAGTTGATCCTCGTCCGCCACCGAGTGAATAACCGGCACGGAGCGGGAGGAAGCCGATCAAATTATACTGACCGCCAATAGATATGCGAGGTTTTGAAGAGACACCGGCGCCAAGTTTGAAACCTTGTTCCCAATCAACGGCCCAGAGCAGTTTGCCGCTAATATTAGCAATACCAATTCGCATAGTCGTCGGTATTTTTGATTTAAAACTGCCGATTTCCTGCGAGTAATCATCCGAAACAAAAACCGAATCATTTTCCATGTTGCTTACTGTCACGGTGTCGATCTGGAACGTGTAATAATGTTCCTCGGTGCTTTTGTCCCAGGTTATACTGTTAAGGAAATTGGAAAACGAGATACCGGCAGTGTAGTCATCAGATAGTTTTAATGCCGCGCCAATGTCAACTGAATAACCGGTTCCGCCAGTTGCTGTTCTGGCAACAACCGCACCACCACCACTGAATCCCGACATAGTGGTAGAGGCTTCACCCTCTAATCTGACTATGTCTTCATAGGCGAGTCCTTTAATATATTTGTAGGTCGCGCCAACTGTAAGTTGTCTGGTTCCTGATTTGTATATAGTTTTACCGGTTGAAAGACCGACGGTGGCATAGGCGATCGCTTCGCTGTACATCTCATTAAGAGAGATCGTATCATTAAGTTGATTACCATTAAGTAACAATTCGACCACATCTTTGCTGAGATTTATTTCGGAGGCAGCAACACCATTGGCCGATATAACAAAAGAACCGAGTGACACGGTTAGTGCTGCAGCCTGCGCTCTGACGGAAAGTTCAAGACCATCAGCCGGGATTTTTCCCAATAGGGCTGATTTATCGCTTTCACTTAGAATCGCACCGGTGTAGCTATTATAATCGTTGAGCGAAAAGCTATTATTGAATACTTCTGCGCCAAAACCGGCCAATTCGATACCGGCCTGCCCATAACCGGAGAGGGCGATATTTGCCGGGTTGTATAAAGGTGCATAGACACCTTTCGCAAGACCAATTTGCGCGTCGCCCATACCAACCGCGCGAGCCGATGACAAGCCACCGGCGATGGCCGATGTTGCCAGCAGGCAGCTTATTATTAAAAACATCAACAATTTTGATTTCATCAGATCCCCCAAGATCATATGGTGGAAATTATTTTTGTGACTTAGGCTGAACATTATATTTCTCCTAAAACTCACCGTCGAAAAGATATTCGACCTGAATTACAGCTTGAGCGGTGTAATAATCATTCCCTGATAATCTGACCGGATTACCGTCGGTATCCATCAGCGTTATCAACTCGCCGATATAGAGCGTATCATTTTTGAGAATTTGTATTTCCAGACTATCAAGCGTAATTGTGTTTTGCGAAGTAACCGCGGCAGTGACAACTGTTCCACCGGCAGCAACAGTACCGGGGGCAATTGTCAGCGGGCCGATAACAAGTTCGGCATCGGTGGCATTCAGTCTAGTCGAATCGCTGTCAATATAGATCTCAGCGGTGACACCAACCGGTAGATGGTTGATGATCGTTGATATAAAGCTGGCTTCAATTATATGATCGGTGATTGATTCCATATCAGTTTGATCAATTGTCTGTTCGGTTATATCACCTTCAAAACTGGATTCACCGATAATGATTTCCAACGGTGAATTGATGGAAACGCTTGAAACAACAAAATCGTTTGGGGTGACTGTTCCCGATGTGACGCCATCACCAAAACTGGCGACGCCACTGACGGTTATATTGGTTGGGATTGGATTTAAGAAACTCGCCAAATCGGTTTCTTCGATAACTGTTAGAACCGGTGAGCCGTATGATCCAGCCGCAATGACGCCGGTCAGGTTGATTGATTGACCATTGTCTCCTAATATTACCAAATCCAAAGTTCCCGGGAAATTCACACCGTTCTCGATTTCGAGGGTTAAAGTTGCCGAGGAAAGCTGTATTTCGTCAAAACCTTTTGGTATTTCGATGGCCACGTCAATATCGTCAAAGGTAGCATCGGTTTCCTGAATCACGCCGGTCATCGAGGCAAAGGAAAGACCGGAAACAGTGGCATCGACTGAAAGGCTGTCAAACTGATCGATAGTGACCATCGAAGGTGAGGTTGAATCAATCACAACCTCAACATCAAAAGAGAGACTTTGCGGAGCCGATTGATCTACCGGGGCAAAAATGTATCCGGTCAAATCAACAACTACCGGCGAAGTACTATTGGCGGCCACTGTTTGGGAGATAACCAGCGGACTTCCACTGAGCGTAAAATCATCAAGTGTTATCTGGAAGTCACTTGACAGAGCAGTGGCATTTTCAATCTGAAGGGAAATGCTGCCTCCATCTAACTGAGCGCTTTGAATAACATTGGAGTCAGCCAGATCTACAACTTCCTGAAAGCTTTTAATTATTTCCGGAACTTCAGCCAAAGCCGAGATAACGGTCAGCCCATTACTAAATTCAGCGGCCGAACTTAGAGTTTTTGCAGAAAGTGAAAAACTTGGTCCGCTTCCGGGAGTATGGCAATGAATCTGAAGCTGGAGATCGTTTGATATCGTCTTACCGGCCAGATCAATAGTGACAGTGTCTGATTCGCCATCGGCCAAGCCGGGGTTTGGAATCGTATCGGTTGAAATATAAGCGGTATTGGCCAAATCGTATACACGTAGAATCACAGTATCAAGATCAATTCCAAAATCATTGGCGAAAATAATATCAAAATCACCAGATGAGATTGTCGCCTGACTGAATTTCCCAAGGTCGGGAAGATCATCAGTGAGGTCAAATGAGACCGCAGGGACCGCTCCCAAAACTAAGCTGACGTAATCTGACAGGTTAATAACAACCGGGTTTGGATCATCCGGGTAAATAGTGATCTCGCCCAATGTCTCTGCGGCTCGATGTACTATATCATCAATGGTCAGATTATCAGCGACGCTGATCGTATCCAATGTCTCGCTGTACGCGAAAACCGGCGTATAAGAGTAATACGAGATGCCATCGGCACCGGTGCTGTCGAACGTACTATCAACATAAAGATTTGGTTGGTCGATTTTATTTATGATTTCTGACATTTCGTAGGTCCGATTTACCATCGGGATGGTCAAACTGGTTGTCCAGGTTGGTGCCTCCGGTTTCTTGAAGCTGCACTGCACGGTCGTCAAAAAAATCAGGATTATGACTGTCCCGACAATAAATTTGAGACCGTAGTTCATCAGCGCTGAATCCCGAAGACTTTGGCTTGATGAACCTTTTTTGATTTTTGCGACATTCGCGTCCATTATTCTCCCCCTATCTGAAGGTTAACTATTTTCTCTGCTTTCTGTTTCGCAAAGAGTGTGCCGTTCTTCATTTAAGCGGTAATGTGATGGGGGGTAATCGGATGTCATGTGTGGTGTGGGATTGTTCCGATACTGAAAGTATAGGATTTGGTCAACACCTATGGTTTGATACCGGTTGACAAAGGTTGTTTCCTTGTGTACCATTACATTATGAGAATGGCTAAATACGACAGGTTATTGTTTATCCTGAATCTTCTCAGAACCAGAAGAAATTTAAATGCGTGTATGATTGCCGCCGAATGCGGCGTTACCGAACGGACTATTTATCGGGATGTAATTTCTATTTCTGAGGCAAATGTTCCTATCTACTATGACCGAGGATATAAATATGCCAGCGATAATTTTCTACCGCCGCTGAATTTTAATATCGATGAATATTTGACGCTAATCTCGATATTGGAATCTTCGCCACTATATAAGAGTGGACTCGATAGGAAAAAGATAAAGTCAATTAAGGTGAAAATTGAGGCGTGCCTTTCTCAGAATGTGCGACAAGAGAAACCGTATGCCTCCACTCCGACCAGTATTCATATTAAATCAACTGAAACCGGAGATAATAAAAATAGATTTTATACTGCTATCGAGCAGGGGATACGGGAAAATAAAATAATCAAGCTCAAATATAATTCGATCGCAAGCGGGATTTCAGAGCGGGAGATCGAGCCTTACTTTATGATATTTATCGAGCGCGCTTTCTATTTTGTCGGTTACTGCTTTCTTCGCAAAGAAATGAGGACTTTTCGGGTCGATCGAGTATTAAAGGTTTCATTGACAGATATAATTTTTAAACCGCGTAAAGAAGTTAATCCGAAGGCATATTTTAAGGATAGTTGGGGTGTTTATGGCGGCGAACCAATAAATGTCCGGGTATTAATGACCGGGAAGGCGGCTAGGATTGTGCAGATGGGGAAACATCATTCCAATGAAGAAATTATCAATATTGACGATAATAAAATAGAGTACCGAGTGACCGTCAGCGGGACAGAAGAGATATGCCGCTGGTTGCTTGGTTTTGGGGGCGATATTACAGTAATTGAGCCGAAGAGTCTTAAAGATGAGGTTCAAAAAAGGGCGGGTAGTATTCTAAAAAATTATTTATAGTTTCCGTTGGTTAATGTTGGGGGCAACAGTTGACTGCTATGGCTTGAGGGGGTTTATTATGCTTTTATTCAAATTCAAGCGCTGTATAGTGTCTAACAAGGATGTGAATCTGTTGCTCCCCACATAATATTGAAACATAACTTTTTGTAATTTGAGTAGTGTAAATATAAAGGGGGGGGGAGTAGTATGACAAAGCTGGAGAGAATGTTGCATCTTGTTAATCTATTCAAGGTAAGTGATAAAATCAGCCTGAATGAATTAATTGCCGAATGCAGAGTTTCCAAAAGGACGATTTATCGGGATCTTGAAACATTATCAAAAATGAACGTTCCGATACGGTTTGAAAACGGCTATTATCTTGACGGCGAGATTTCTTTGCCGACATTTAATTTTACAGATGAAGAAAAAGAGCTGATCGGGTGCAGTTTAAAATGTTCACCTCTCATGAGATTGCCTCGATTTCGGGATATGATCAGAGATATCGAGCGAAAAATTTTGACAACATCTGAGAGCAATAATAAAGAGAGTCTTAATAGCTATCTTCATGGCGAACTCGATGAAACTGATGTTTTTGTCGGAGAAGAGAATATCATTATTGATTGTTTTATTAAAAATTTGGAGTCAGGTGAGCCATTAAAACTTTTGCTAAAAAATGGCGAGAGTTTGGTTGATTTGATTCCAAAATCAATGAGTATCAGAGTAGATGGTTGGGATCTGGCTCTGTATGAACAGGGTGATGGCAAGATTTATTTTATATCACTGAGCGATATTTCCAGAATGGAATCGGTAAAGATGGCTCAGGAAATGGTGGCCGATGCCTAAGACTCATTAAAATTAGATTAAAGATTTTGGTTGACATAGCGCCTTTCCGGTCTTTCTTAATTAGTTATGAATAAATGGGGTGCGCGAGATATAGCATTTGCCGGAATCATTGCCGCTTTATATGCGGTTTTGACTATTAGTCTGGCACCAATTAGTTATGGCGTTTATCAGATTAGAGTCGCAGAGGTCTTAACAATATTACCGTTTGTATATCCGGTTGCAATGATCGGGCTGTTTGTTGGTTGTCTGGTGGCAAACATTTTTGGCGGCAATGGTCTTCCTGATATCATATTTGGTTCCCTTCTGACCTTACTGGCCGGGTATCTAACATATTTAACATCAAAAATTCGTCTGCGTAAAATTTCTTTGATTCTGGCACCACTTCCACCGGTATTGATCAATGCTTTTGGGGTCGCGGTCTATTTATCATTGATAACCGATATGTCTTACCTGTTTGTGGTTCAGATGGTTGGCGTTGGTCAGTTGGTTGCCTGCTACGGCTTGGGCTTGCCGCTTCTTTACTATCTGGTATCAAAAAAAATAGGTTTTCTAAATCGATTGGGATTGAGTAAGTAATTTAATCTTGAAGGATTTTTAATATGCCAAAAGAATTGTTTATTTTTGAGGATGATCAATATGCCGATTTTTATCCGCTGTCATTATTGCGACCGGTTTATTTTCTCAGACCGGGAATAAGATACCTTTATGAGATAATATCAAATAATTTTATTGAGTATAATACAAATCTGTTTTGTCGAGAGAATCTTGGTGATTTAATATCAGAACAAACGACCTATCCGGTCAATAAGACCGATTTTTCGGATACCAATGAAACAGTTTTAATAAATGGCCGCATCAAACCCGATTTAAATCTGTTTGCTGCGCTGCAAAAGGCTGATACCGATGTTTTGATTTTGTCAAAAGGTGTCCTGGTTGGTGCCAAAATATTCGGCATGTTATCGGCAGAGGAGATCGACCTTTTGAAAAAAATGGATTTTGATGCTCTGATAGAAAAACTGAAAAGCCATACTGAGGTGATGGAGATCGAGATCGGATTTTACAATTATCTCTGGGATATTGTCAATAGTATTGAACGGGCAATTAAAAGTGATGTCTTGTATCTGAAAAAGATTCCAAATATTTCGGATTCTTTTATCACCGGTGGGAGCAAAGATATTTCGATGGCCTTTCCCGGGGTTGTGTTTATAAATGGTGAGAATATTATGATCTCCCGCGATGCCCAAATTCTTCCGGGGGCGGTTTTGAACGGTTCCGATGGTCCGATTTATATCGACAGTCAGGTATTTATCGAGCCGCATACATATTTGATCGGGCCGGTTTATGTCGGTCCAAAATCACATTTAGTCGGGGGGAAAATGACCGGATGCTCGATCGGGCCGGTCTGTCGGGTTGGGGGAGAAGTCGAAGAATCAATCATACAAGGTTACAGTAACAAGTATCATGCCGGATTTTTGGGGCATGCTTATGTTGGTGAATGGGTCAATTTTGGTGCGATGACGACCAATTCCGATCTTAGAAATGACTATAAAAATGTCAAGGTTTCCATCAATGGTGAGATCATAGATACCGGGTATTTAAAGATCGGTTCATTCATTGGCGATTTTACCAAAACTGCCATTGGGACCTTACTTAATACTGGGATAAATATCGGGATCGCCTGCAATGTTCTTGGCAATGGTCTGGTGGCGGAAAAAGAGATACCATCATTTACATGGTATGCTTCCGGAAACTTGCATGAGTATCGAATTACAAAAGCGTTGGAAACAATTGAAAAAAGTATGGCCCGTCGTAAGGTTGATTTAGGACAGCCGTTGAAGAATAATCTGGAAGAGATTTCAAAAAATCGATTGAGCCGCGAAAAGTAAAGAGAATAATATAGATATTGCAGGTGCTTAATAAAATGCCGATAAATAGAATAATATGAAAATAATTATTCGAGGAAAAATATAATGTCTGAACTTCGGCGCGATCCAATAACGGGACGATGGGTGATAATTTCAACGGTCAGAGGAAAACGCCCCAGTAGTTTTGGCAATATGGTCAGACAGAAGGAACCGCATCTTTGTCCGTTCTGTCCCGGCAACGAAAGCAGTACTCCACCGGAAGTTCTGGCATATCGAGGCGATCAATCCCAGCCAAATAAAAAAGGCTGGTTTTTGAGAGTGATCTCGAATAAATACCCGGCCCTGACAATTGAGGGTTCATTAAGTCGCGAGCCAAAAGGTATTTATGATAAAATGGATGGTATCGGGGCGCATGAGGTAATAATTGAAACGGCAGATCATGCCCGCGATCTGGCTGATCTTTCGATTGATGAAATAAAAAATGTGTTGTGGGCCTTTCGCGATCGAACGCTTGATCTCCAGAAGGATCACCGGTTCAAATATATTCTTATCTTTAAGAATCATGGTGAGGCGGCCGGGGCTTCGCTGGAACATAGTCATAGCCAGCTTATTGCGACACCGATCATACCGCATATAGTTATCGAAGAAATTAATGGTGCCAGGAAATACTTCAGTTTTAAGGAACGATGTATTTTCTGCGATATTATCAGACAGGAAATAAGCGAGTCAGAAAGAATCGTTCGTGATTATGGCGATTTTATATCTTATGTACCATACGCCTCAAGATTTCCGTTTGAAGTCTGGCTGGTGCCTAAGCAGCATGTGTCACATCTGGTTGATATCGGTATCGATACCTATCAATATTTGGCCGAGGCGCTGAAAGATACGTTAAATAGATTAAGAGTGTCGCTTAATAACCCCGCATTTAATTTTATCATTCATTCCGCCCCGGTTGGCGGTGAATATAATGAGATTTACCATTGGCATATTGAAATCATTCCGAGAATAACCAGTGTAGCAGGATTTGAGTGGGGGTCCGGTTTTTATATTAACCCGACGCGACCGGAAGATTCGGCTCAATTTATGAGAGATGTCGATCCGTTGAAGGCCGAGAAAATGTTTGGTGTTGAAGTTACGCCCAAAGCAAAATGAAAAAGTTAAAAATAGCCTTTATCACTCCAGAAGCGGTTCCCTTTGCTAAAACCGGCGGTCTGGCTGATATCTCAGGTATTCTTCCCGGGATACTTAGTAAAGTAGGATTATCTGTAAAACTGTTCTTACCGATGTACCGTCAGGTATTGGAAAAGTATCAAAATTTGGAAAGGGTCAAAAAAGATATTAAAGTTGAAATAGCCGATAAATCTTATCTTACCGATATATTGTTTTTGCATGACGAAGCGACTGGATTGGATGTTTATTTTATTGCCAATAAGGAATTCTTTGACCGCCCCGAATTGTATCGTGATAATAATACTGGCAAAGATTATAAAGACAACCTGAATCGTTTTCTGTTTTTCTCCGAGGCCATTCTTAAGAGTTTAAAAGAGCTTGATTGGGCGCCCGATATAATTCATGCCAACGACTGGCAGACGGCGCTGGTGCCTTCATTTTTAAAAACCAAATACAATAATGACTTATTTTTCAGCAAAACGGCTTCAATTTTTACTATTCATAATATGGCGTATCAGGGTCAATTCCCGGCTGACGAGTTTAAAAATATCGGATTGAATAAAGGTTATTTTGCCCCGGAAGCATATTTTGAATTTTGGGGTCGCGTTAATCTTATGAAAGCGGCTATCTGTCTGGCTGATATTGTCACCACTGTTTCACCAACCTATGCCGAAGAGATTCAAACATCGGAAGAATATGGAATGGGTCTTGAAGGAACTCTCAAAACTCGTTCCAAGGATCTTTACGGAATACTAAACGGTGTTGATTATGAGATCTGGTCACCCGGCAGCGACAAGTTGATTACTGCACCATACGCGATAAAAAATATTTCAGGAAAAAAGAAAAACAAGCAGGCGCTGATTAATTCGGCCGGTTTGCCTTACAGGAAGAAGCAGCCTTTGATTGGAATGATTTCTCGTCTTGACAGCCAGAAAGGATTTGATCTTCTTGAGGAAATAATGGAGCAGATTCTTGATCTTGATTTTCAGTTTATTCTTCTTGGCACCGGCAGCAAAGAGTATCATGATTATTTTACAAAACTGGAAAAAAAGTTTCCTGAAAGTTTTAAGCCGTTTCTGGAATTTGATAATAGGTTGGCGCATCTTATCGAAGCCGGTTCAGATATATTTCTGATGCCGTCGAGGTATGAACCATGCGGTCTCAATCAGATGTATAGCTTGAAATATGGGACAGTTCCGATTGTCAGGAAAACCGGGGGATTGGCCGATACCATTGTTGATTTCGATGAAGAAACTTTGATCGGAACCGGATTTGTATTCGAAAAATATGACTCCGCCGAGTTGTTTCAAACAATTAAACGGGCCCGTAAATTATTTGATAAGAAACAAGTCTGGAACAAGCTTGTTAAACAGGGGATGAGCCAGGATTTCTCATGGGAAAATTCGGCGCAGAAGTATCTTGAAATTTATCAAATGGCTCAAGATAGATTATAGGATATGTCCGCAGATCATTCAAACAGTTCTTACAATTTAGTATCGCTGAAAAAAACTCTTCGTTTGAGCTATCTGTTGTTGGCCCTTGGTATAATTGCGCATCTTTCTCAGACGATTTATTTTGATTTTACGCAGGATGATGCTTTTATCACCTTTCGTTATGCCGCCAATTTTTTAAATGGTGATGGACTTGTATATAATATTGGAGAGCGGGTTGAGGGGTACACCAATTTTCTCTGGATGATTATTATGATTCTGGGGAAACTTGCCGGAATAGATTTTGTTATCTTTTCTCGTCTGGCCGGTATGTTGTGCGGTGTCGGAACAATTATTTTTACCTGGTTTATCGGTCGAATAATTTTTAATCGGCAAAGTTTTTTACCCGGGTTGTGTTCGTTTTTTCTGGGGACAATTTTATCATTTGGATACTGGTCGGTGGCAGGATTGGAAACGGCCGCATTTTCAATGATGATCGCTGGGGCGATTTATTTCTATTTAAGAAAATCATATAGTGTCATTATATTCCTCGTGCTGGCAACGTTGCTTCGACCGGAAGGTGGTTTGGTCTTTGGAATTATCCTGGCTCACAGTATTTTTTCGGCAAAATCTTTTTCTAAATATTCTAAAACTATTTTGGCTGCATATATTATTTTGTTACTGCCTTATGCGATATTCAAATGGACATATTTTTCATCGCTATTACCGAATCCATTTTATGCCAAAACCGGATTTAATTTGAAACAGATACTCAATGGTTTAGAATATACCGGTACATTTTTCTGGCATTATCTGGCAGGCGGATTATTTCTGGTTCCGTTTCTATTAGTCTATAAAAAATGGTCGCGTCATATCAGATTATTGTCCGTTTTTCTCTTGATATATATAGTCTATATTGTTTTGATCGGTGGGGATGTATTAAAAGTGCATCGTTTTTTTGTCCCGTTATTCCCAGGGTTGATTCTGGTAAGTATCTATGGCTTTACCAATTTATTCAAAAGCAAAATAATAGTATTGATTAGTTTAATTTTATTACTTAGCTGGCAAATTTATATTCCTTCCGAATACATTGAT
Organism: Candidatus Zixiibacteriota bacterium; assembly: GCA_032123495.1. Classification (GTDB taxonomy): domain Bacteria; phylum Zixibacteria; class MSB-5A5; order GN15; family PGXB01; genus JAAERC01. The sequence continues at coordinate 16,431 of JAQBFG010000072.1, forward strand.
ACCTACCATCGTGCCGAGAGAGCTTTGAATTACAAAATGAATCAAACTATGGATCACTTGTTTGACGCGGATAATACAAATTTCTCGGTTGCAGTTAGTACTATCGGAATCGTTGGTTATCGACTGCTGGGGCATACCGTTATTGATCTTCTGGGATTAACCGATTCAACTATTGCCAGGCATCCGGAAAAACCTATTCCGGGTTTGATAACAACCTGGAAAGAAGATAGCTACAATTCAGCATATGTTTTGTCGCGGCAACCTGATTACATAATATTTTCAACCGAATTTAAGCCATCAGCTCCGGCGGAGAGAGCACTTTTTCTTTACAGCCAATTTCTACAATCTTACCGAACCATAGGTTTTTATTTTGATGGCACGTTACATACAATATTTAAACGATACTATTCTATTGAGGACAATATTGAACGAGATATTGATGTATTATTTATTCAAGCTTATTATAACGGCATTGATTTTTGGAATCAAAAGAGATATGAGGAATCAATTGCCGAATTCAACAAAGCTATTGGATTATGTCCCGACCCGAAATTCCCATATCTTTATTATTATATAGCCGATGCCAATCGAGAGCTTTATAATCTGGAAATCGCTTATAATATACTCAATAAATTAATCAGTGTTGATACTCTGGTTTTCGAAGCATATAAAGATCTGTACATTTTTGAATATTCTATATTAGACAATCAGGAAATGGCACAATATTATCATAAAAAAGTGTCCAAATTGATTCCCTGGTATATTCCAAGGATGGAAAGTTTGGCTAGGAGTTTGAAATTAGAGTACAAAAATGTAATTGATAAGGAAGAAGGCGGCTCGTAACAGTATTAACAGCAATGGGATAGTATGTGTTAAAAAAATGAAAAAATCCTTATTCAAATAAGTTGACATTATAAATTTCCGATATATATTCAAGATGGCACAATAAGCGGGAATAGCTCAGTTGGTAGAGCACCACCTTGCCAAGGTGGCTGTCGCGAGTTCGAGTCTCGTTTCCCGCTTTTTTTT
>JAQBFG010000073.1:0-8861 GCA_032123495.1 Candidatus Zixiibacteriota bacterium
ATTGGTGTCAGGGAGAAGCTCGAGGCGATGCTTGGCGATGACAGCGACAACAATAAGATCGCTATCCCACTGAATACTTATGAAAAGATACTGCCATGGGATGAAGCGTTAACTCTGATGGTCAGCGCAAATTCGATGGAGGAACTCGATGAAGCAGAGGAACAAATAATATCCACTTTACGAAGAGTCCGCAAAGTACCTTACGATAAGGAGAATGATTTCGCTGTTTTCGGACAGGAGAATATTCGTGAGATGGTCGGCAATATAACCAAATATATTTATATTGCCATGATTGTTATCTCATCGGTTGGCCTGATGGTCGGTGGGGTCGGCGTTATGAATATTATGCTGGTTTCGGTAACCGAAAGGACCCGTGAAATTGGCGTTCGAAAGGCCATTGGAGCCAAACGAAATAACATCCTCTGGCAGTTTTTAATCGAGGCGATGACCCTCTCCGGTTCAGGAGGCATTCTTGGTATTATCTTTGGTGTCGGCACCGCTTTATTGATCGGCGCCCTGTCACCGCTTCCTTTTGGTGTTTCGCCGATATTTATTTTTCTTGGGTTTATGGTTGCAGTTACGGTTGGATTAGCTGCCGGGATTTATCCGGCATTTCGGGCCGCCAGTGTTGATCCGATAGAATCTCTCAGATACGAATAAGGTCTTCCTATGACAACGGTTGAATTAAAAGAAGGTATTTTCCTCGCATTTGATTCTCTTAGGTCAAATAAATTCAGATCTGCGCTGACTATTCTGGGGGTATTGATCGGTGTCTGGTCGGTGATCGCGATGTCATCGTTAGTCAGCGGGCTCGATAGTGCTGTTCAGGAATCAATTAATGATCTGGGATCTAACGTTCTTTATATCACCCGATTTGCTCCAGAAACCGATTATGATGAACTTTCCGAGGAAGAACGAAAAAGAAAAGAAATAACCCCTGAAGAAGCGATAGCTATAAGAGAGAATTGTCCGTCGGTAAAGGCGGTGTCGCCAGAAAATCATTATCATCGTGTTCAGGGCGGGAATGTTGTAAAATATAAAAGTAACCGAGCAAACCGCCCAACTATTGCCGGAGTCTGGGCCGATTATCAGAAAGTGCATAATACATCATTAAGTATGGGCCGTTTTATTACCAGAGTTGATGATGATACGCGGGCACAGGTGTGTGTTATCGGCTCCGATGTTCAGAAAGCGCTATTCGACAATGAGGACCCAATCGGAAAACAGATAAGGATGAACAACTATCGTTTCACTGTGATCGGAGTTATTGAAAAACAGGAAAATATGTTCGATGAAACCGATAATAATAAAATAGTTATCCCCCTTTCGACTAAACTTAAAATGGTACCATGGGACAAAGCTCTCTTATTGGTTGCCAGTGCCGAATCGATAGAAAAAATTGACGCCGCCAAAGAAGAGATAATTGCGATTCTTCGCCAGGTTCGTCAGGTGCCGTATAACAAGGAAAATAATTTCGCCATATTCGGGCAGGAGAATATTCGTGAAATGGTCAGTAATATGACCAAGTATATATATCTTGCCATGATTATTATCTCATCGGTTGGCCTGATGGTTGGCGGTGTTGGGGTGATGAATATAATGCTGGTTTCTGTGACTGAACGGACGCGGGAAATTGGCGTACGCAAGGCGATTGGAGCCAAACGATTCAATATTTTATGGCAATTTCTTATTGAAGCGATGACTCTTTCTGGAAGCGGGGGATTACTTGGCGTTTTGGGCGGAGTTCTGACCGCTATGCTGATCGGTATGCTTACTCCATTGCCATTTGGAATTTCAACTCTATTTTTATTTCTTGGATTTACGGTTGCGATTTCGGTCGGTCTGGTGGCCGGTCTATATCCTGCCTATAGAGCCGCTCGGGTCGATCCGATCGAATCTCTTCGTTACGAATAAATAAATTAAATTAAATATTGTCCGTTTTGATTCGTCTACATAAATTAGAACGTATAATCTAATGGAAGGATATAGATTTAGATGAGAAAGATTACATTTCTATTTTGCTTGTTGGTTCTATTAACAACCTTATCCTATGGGCAGACAATTATATCGGAAAAACGAAATATTGCTGTTTCTGAATTTCGGGTTGATTATTCTGAATTTTATGATGTTTCCGAAGAAAATAGCAGGCTGGAAATATATTATCAGGTTTTTAACTCCGATCTTTTATTTATTAGAAACGGAGATAAATTCGAGGCCAGCTATACTTTAACGGTGTCAGTTGTAGATAAAAAGAAAATTCCAATTGTCAGCAAGAACAGAGATAAGGAAATAGTAGTCAATCAATATGCCAGAACGGTTTCAAGGACAGATTTTCGTACCGGGCAAATCAATTTTCACCTATCGCCCGGCAATTATGGGGTTGAGTGTTATTTACTGGACAATAATTCAAAGAAAAGTTTAAAGAAATCATTTGATGTCACCATTCATAAATATGATCGGCGGAATCCGCAGGTTTCCGGGGTGGAGTTGGTTTTTGCGGCCGATTCGGTGCTCTACGATTCTGCATTTATTAAAAGCGGGATGACAATTATCCCCAATGTTGGTCGTATTTATGGTGAGGATACAGCTTCGGTTTTTAGCTACTATTTTGAGATTTTTAAAGGAAAGAGCAAAGCCGAAAAGGTTTTTATCGAAACTCGCCTTCTCGACCAAAAATTAAAAACAATACATTTTGATTCGGTTACCGCTGACATCGAAACCCCGATAATTGCTCAGTTCCGACAGGTCGCCTTGAAAGAATTTAAGGGCGGAGAATATACCTTAGATATTATTCTGAAAGGCCGCAGAGGAAAGGCCGTTGATAATTTCCAGAAAAAATTTAATATATATTGGTCGGCCGAGGCGATGGTTTTGAATGATTATAAAACGGCCGTGAGACAGTTGAAGTATATTGCAATTCCATCCGAAATCAAAGCAATTGACACTATTTCCAATTCAGAGCTGAGATTGAAGGCATGGAACCAATTCTGGGAATCGCATGATCCGACCCCGGGAACTGTTGAAAATGAGATGAAAATTAGTTATTATTATCGACTTGAATTGGCCAACCGGCGTTTTACGGTTATGCGGCGCGACGGCTGGCAAACAGACCGAGGTATGATACTTATTATGTATGGAGAACCTGACCAGATCGAGGATTACCCATTTGAATCCAGTAATAGCGCCTATCAGGTTTGGAGTTATTATAATGTTGACAGCAAACCAAGGGAATTTCTCTTTATAGATGAGTGGAATAACAACGATTATGTATTACAGTATCCGTACGATGGAGTAAGGTTTTAAGGCAGGAATATAAATAATGAAGAATCGTATATTTTTATCAATATTATTATCTCTAATAGCCGGCAGCTTATTTTCACAAGAATATTCATCGGCTCCAATAAGTATTCAAGCCGGTATTACAGTTTTTGATAATCCCGATAGCGAGCAGAGTTCCTTTGTTCAGTTTCCGTATTCGGTAAAACGTAATCAGTTTGATTTTGTCGCGATTGACGAGACTGAACAATTTAAAGCGACAATCTATGCCGAAATAATTCTATCCGATACTTTGGGCAATCATCTTGATTCGGCCAGTACGTATTATTATACCTTTGCCATAAATCGTCAAGAGACAAAAAATGGCGAGATAAAATTATTTAATTATTTGTCACTGGTAATAGAACCGGGTGTATATAAGGCAATTTTGAATATTTTTGATGTTTCGAGTAAAAATAAGGGTTCCTTTATTTATGACCGGATTGAAATCGAAGCACCAATTCCCAACCGGCTTAGATTGAGTAATCTTGAATTGGCCCATGATATTAAAATTGTTGAAGAATCTTTAGATAATATTTCATCACCGCTTGATAAAAATGGATATCGAATTATTCCCAATCCGATGGGATTGTATTCCCAAACAGATTCCAATCTGTTTATTTATGCCGAATTGTATAATCTTGACTATAATCCAAATGTCGCCGACTCCTTTGCTCTAACATTTTCCGTTTTTGATGCTAACGGCGTCATGTATCATGATTATGGTTTGCACAAAATCGAAAAGCCGGGGACAACCGGGATTATTACTAACGTTATTAATTTTGCCGGATGGAAACCGGGCCGTTATGAACTACGGCTTCTTGCAACTGACAAAACCTCCGGGCAATCGACTCAGACATCACGTAAATTTGTAATTTTTGCCAAATCTGGACAACTTTCGGATATGGTGACCACGACAATTATCTCTCCTCTGGATACTGCAAGTTTAAAAACTAAAAAGAATTGGATACGTTTTCTCGTTGACCCGGCAGATTGGGTCTTGTTTGGTTCCTTAAATGAAGTTGGGAAATCAGAATTTATAGCGCAATATTTTAATGATCAGGATCCTACCCCGGGAGACGGTAAAAATGAGTATTTGGACGAAGTATTGTATAACTTCAATTTTGCCAATCAAAAGTTTTCTTCATTGCCGGAGCTACATGATGGTTGGCGCTCGGATCGGGGGAGAATTCTTTTGCAGCACGGACCTTGTAATAAAATTGAAGATGCAATTGTTCCATCTCAATCCGGTCCCTTGCAAATATGGCGTTATTATTTTATTGAGGAAGGTGTTTATTTTATTTTTCAGGATCTTGACGAGTTTGGTAATTATCGTCTTGTTCACTCCAATAAACAGGGTGAGCGCTTCGACAATGATTGGGAATATTGGATAAAAAATAATGGGATGGAGTCTGAAGCATCCGCCAAAAGAGGTACTAACAAAATTCCAGACATTGGCATTGATGGCAATTAGTATTAGATAGATATCAGTTTATACTTATAAATTTGGTTCAAGGAGGAACTCAAGATAGTGATCAGGCGAATTGTTCTAACAATATTAATTTCGTGGGCTATTGCCGCATCAACTGTTTTTTCTGAGGTAATCAGTATTCAGGCCGGTATAAATGTCTTTAATGACCCCAGAGGTGGCACCGCATCGTATGTTGAATTTCCATTTTTACTGAAGCGATATCAGTTTGAGACAACTCCGATAGAGGGCGAAGGTTGGCAGCGCGGAACTATATCAGCCACTTTGTACCTATCCGATATGCTTGGAAATAAAATTGATTCTGCCAGTACATATTTTTATACCAAAGCTGATAATTTACAGGATGCATCCAGAAAAGATGTCGAGCTTCACAATAAATTAGCATTAAATATCGAACCGGGAATATATGAGATCTCTCTTAAAGTTACTGACGTTGTCAGCGGGACAACCGGATCTTTTTTTTATGGTCGATATGTAATTGATCCATTAATTTCTGATTCTTTGTGCATGAGTGATATTGAGCTCGCGAAAAGTATTCGTTATGTTATTGATTCATCAATTCTGGCAACATCACGGCTTATAAAAAACGGTTATGAAATCAGAACTTCACCAATGGGAGTCTTTAATCAGGCCGATAAGTACATATATATCTATGCCGAAATTTATAATCTGGAATATTCCCCGGCAAAAAGCGATTCTTTTACTCTTTCTTATCAGATTTTTAAAGATAATGGAGAACCTTACTTTGATTTTGGCAAAATGATGATTTACAAACCTGATTCGACAGCAGTAATTACCAATCGCCTTGATTATTCAAGTTGGGCGCTGGGGAAATATGAATTGAGACTAACTGCCACCGATTTAAGCAGCGGGGCAGCGGCCGAATCTGCGAAGAAAATCTCCATTGTTTCTTTACCAACGCAACAGCCGGATAAAATTTTAGTTTCTTATCGTTCTCCTTTGGATACTGCAAGTATGGAAACAAAAAAAAACTGGATACGGTTTATTATTGATCCTTCGGATTGGGAGATGTTTCAAACCTTGAACGATACCGGTAAATATGCCTTTATCAATCGCCATTTTGATGACAGGGATTCTTCACCAGGCACCGACAGGAATGAATATCTGCTCGATGTTATCTCAAGATTTAACTATGCCAATGATACTTATTCATCGCTGGCCGGGGTGAAAAATGGCTGGAATACTGACCGTGGAAGAATATTGCTGAAATATGGACTGAGTGATGAAATTAAAACGGCATCACCGCCGGCAGTTATGAAACCGCTTCAAGTTTGGTATTATTATTCGCTTCAAGGCGGAGTGTATTTCCTGTTTGAGGACAGTCAGGGATATGGTAATTTTCGATTGGTTCATTCCACAGCCAAAGGTGAAATCTATAGCGGCGGCTGGGATGAAGTAGTTAATAATTATGATACTGACTTTGATTAATTGTCAAATTGGAAAGCTAAAAAAACCCGGTCAGATTCGACCGGGTTTTTTATTATGTTTAATGGTAATTATTACCCGGAGGTCGTCTTTAATTCAGTTTTTGCTTCATTGGCTTTTTGGCCAGGAATACGAATAACCCGTTTCACCGGTACCGTAAAGCGAGTTGTCTCTTTACCGGTTAACTCAACCGTGATTGATTTTTCAAATTGCTCTGAAACAAACTCATCAAGTAATTCAATTTCTCCTTTGGCTTCCTTGCCAGGTTTTACACTTTTGGGCAGAGAAAGCTTGAACATCCCGGCTGGCATATCAACCAAATCAATATCAAGTTTTTCATCGGTAACATTGGTAATTGTAAATTCGAGCTTTTTCCTAGTCTTTTCGCCATACTGTGATATGTCAAACTTGTATGGTTTAAATATTACTGGATAAGTCGAATCCGGATTGGTGTAAATATTCGCCGTTATCTGGACAAATTTCTTATCTGGTCCTTCATTGGTCTCGATGCTGGGACGCTTTGAAGTCTTGCTTCGATAAGATTTGGTCGAAAAGATAATTTCTAGCCTGGTGCTGTCACCGACAGCAATCTCATCTTTTTCAAGAGGAGCCTTGGTGCATCCTCAGCCAGGTTTTACATTTAGGATTTTAAGCGAGTCGGTTCCGGTCGAATGCAACCAGAAAACATGGCTGATCTTGGAATGCTGTGGGACATATCCAAAATCGAAAACCGATTCGGGAATCGTCATCGCCGGTTCGGCGCAAGCATTTCCAAACAACCCAAATGCAAAAATCATTAGCATGAATATAAGGGTCGTTTTATTCATATTTCCTCCAAAATTCGTCTATCACAAAGTTAATTATTATATATAATCGGCAAATTCAATAATATCTGCAACAGCATAATTTAGTGATGTCTATTGCTATTATCTAATTACCGTCAGTTTTTCCTGCGAATACCTTTCTTTTGACAGATACTGAAAAGAGTAATTCCTGAGATTTGGAATTAATATATTTAAATGTAAACGATTCGCCAAATTCACCAGATTTACCTTTGTCAGTAAGTTTTACGGTTCCTTTTGCTTTTTTGTTTGGTTCCACATAAACCGGAAAATCAAGTTCAAAATACTCATTATTTGTAAATATTAATTCCAGCGGAATTGTCTCATCGGTGACATTATTAATATAAAATTCAGCCTCCTCGATACCATTATCGCCAAATTGAGATAAGTTTAGAACAGCCGGTTCCACAAAGATATCTTCAAAATTGCTATGATTTTTGTATATAGCTGCTTTTACTGTCACTTTGGCCAGTCTGTCACCATTGTCGTCATAGATATGGGTTACCTTATATATCTTTCCGGCAAGTTTCTGCGGAATCAATTTTAATTCCAGCGTAATACTGTCGCCGGGTAATAATATATTATTGTCGAATTTCGCAATAACGCAATCACAGTAAGTATTTATTTCTCCGATACGGAGAGTATCAGAAATATTTGATTTCATTGTGATTTTTCTGGTAAACTCGCCCATTTCTGGAATATACCCAAAATTGGCTGTGGCGTGAGACATCGTAACAAGCGACTCTGTTTGGGCAAATGAGGAAATAGAAAATAGTAATATAATTATTAAGTAAATCACACGTTGCATAATTTAATTCTCTCCAATTTATTTATTATACTTAATGCAGTATAATCTGTTCCAGTTAAAATGCAATAGTTTTAACTATTTTTGGCGTATCTTATTGATTTTTAATCTCTTCATCGCTATTATAGTCCAATAAATAAGTGGAGGGATTTCGTAATATTGCAATGAATATAAATGCAGCTTCCTCCTTAAAAAGATAATTTTAATTTTGGAGCAGATATGAACCCCAGGGAATATTTAGACGCGAATAAACAGAAGCGACTGGATGATTTGTTTGATTTTCTTCGGATTCCATCGGTGTCAGCAAAAAGTGAAAACAAAAAAGATGTGTTAGTCTGCGCCGAGTGGCTTTCCAGTCAATTGAACGGGATAGGGATTGAATCAAAGATAATGCCGACCGGCGGCCATCCGGTTGTCTACGGTGAAAAAATAGTATCTCCTGATAATTTGACCATTTTATATTATGGGCATTATGATGTCCAACCTCCCGAACCGCTGGAGCTTTGGAAAACCACACCATTTGAGCCGCTGATTGAAGATGGGTATATAATTGCCAGAGGTGCCACTGATGACAAGGGACAGCTATGGACACATGTTAAGGCGCTGGAGGCATATTTGGCGACTGGAACCGAACTGCCGGTAAATGTGAAATTATTGATGGAGGGTGAGGAAGAATCCGGCTCTGAAAATCTTGAAAGATTTATAAAAGACAATGCCGAGATGCTAAAAGCCGATATTGTTGTGGTTTCCGACAGCGGTCAATTCGGAAAAGATAAACCGGCCGTTACTTATGGTCTGCGCGGACTGGCGTTTGTAGAAGTTAAAATAACCGGCCCCGATCGGGATCTTCATTCCGGCAGTTTTGGCGGATCGATTGCAAATCCAATAAATATTCTTGCCAAAATAATTGGTGCCCTTCATGATGAAAATGGCAAAATCACCATTGATGGTTTCTATGACGATG
>JAQBFG010000074.1:0-4777 GCA_032123495.1 Candidatus Zixiibacteriota bacterium
ATGTAACTTGTTGGCCAGCTTGAATATCCAAAACTTATTCTCTGGCAGCGACAGATCAAAAATATCGCCGTTTTCAATAACAACCGAATCAATTACAACGCCATCTTGAGCATTATCATCTGCCTCGGCTGTAACGCCCAAGCCAATATTTAGTAAAACAAATATCAGGGATAATAATAATGCGTTTAATCTGAGAACTATATTTTTAATTTTTATTCTCCAAATTCAAAATACTCCTCATCGGCAACAATTATTCATCTATCGGCACCAAAATATAATCAATTCAACGAATTCTCCAATAAAGGTTTGCATCCAATCAGCCGATTTACTGATATATAGCAAATTTGCATATATGAATACACTACGCAAAAAAATCGGCGATATCCTGATTGCCAAAGGATTAATCACCACCAAACAACTCAATTCCGCCCTTGAAGAGCAGAATAATTCAGGCGGGAAACTGGGTCAAATACTGGTTGATAAAAAACTGATTACCGAAGACCAACTTTCAGAAGCTATCTCAGATCGACTCGGCATTCAAAAAATATCGTTGAAATCACTTGTTATTGATCCGCGTATCATATCAAAAGTCCCGGTTGAACTTGCCAGAAGGTACGAATTAATACCTGTCTTTAAAATCGGTGATATGATGACCGTGGCGATGGCTGACCCCCTGAATATCATAGCTATCGATGAGCTTAAATATCTTACTAAATTTGACATTAAACGAGTTATTGCCTCTGCAAGCGAAATTGCCGAAGCGATAGATGAATATTACTCGGTAGCCGATTCAATGAATGATGTCATTGGCGAATATCCGGGAACTGCGGAAAAGGATATTGCCATAACAGCTCTCGATGAATCTGCTATTACCGAGCAGGACACTCCGGTTGTCAAGCTGGTTAACCTTCTTATTACAACTGCTGTAAAGGCAAAAGCTTCAGATATTCATATCGAGCCGGATGAAAACGTCCTCCGCATCCGCTATCGAATAAATGGTATTATGAAGAAAGAGGCCTCTCCCCCCAAGAATCTTCAGTCAGAAATCATATCCCGTATCAAGGTCGCCGCCAATATGGATGTTTCAGAAAAAAGACTCCCGCAGGATGGCCGTCTTATGATGCGAGTCGGCGGTTATGATATTGATTTGAGAATATCTACTTTGCCAACCATTAATGGCGAAAAAATTGTCATCCGTATTCTTGATAAACGGGTTCTGAATATAGGTTTGGGACAGCTTGGTTTCTCCGAATCTATACTGAAACAATGGGAAAACCTGATTCATGTTAAAGAAGGATTGATACTGATCACCGGGCCGACCTCAAGCGGAAAAACAACCACTTTATATTCTGTCCTGCAGGAGATAAACTCATCGGAAAAAAATATTATTACCGTCGAAGATCCGGTCGAATACTCATTACCGATGATCAACCAGGTCCAGACCAATGAAAAAGCCGGACTCACTTTCGCCAGAGTGTTACGTTCAATTCTCCGGCAAAACCCGGATATTATAATGATCGGTGAAATGCGCGATGCAGAAACAGCCTCAATGGCGATTCGTGCCGCTCTGACCGGTCATCTTGTTTTTTCTACACTGCATACCAATGATGCCCCCAGCAGTATTGCCCGGCTGGCCGATATGGGAATAGAAAGTTATCTGGTTGCCTCAGCAATAAAGGGAGTTTTGGCTCAGCGACTGCTAAGAACCAACTGCCCGCATTGCCTTGAAGAATACGAACCGACCGATGTCCATTTAAGACTTGCTAATTATCAAAGCCTTCCCACTGATATCAAGTTTAGAAAAAGTGTCGGGTGCAATAAATGCCGGATGACTTCATATATGGGACAAACCGGGATTTATGAGCTGATTGAAGTTGATGAGAAAATTACCGAAATGATAATCTCGGGTGTATCAGAAGCTAAAATAAGAAACTATGCGTATGAGCGGGGTTATCGTCCACTCTTTCAATCGGGCATGGAAAAAGTTATCGATGGCACCGTCTGCCTCGAAGAATTACTGAGAGTTGCATCAATAGGCGAAGGAACCGTTTCTTCAGAGATGTCGAAACAGAGGGTCTCGATAAATGTCTGATACATTTTCATATAAAGCTCGGAATCAATTTGGTAAAAAACAATCCGGAGTTATTAAAGCCGATAGCCCCGAAAGAGTTGCCAGCATTCTGGCTGAACAGAACCTGATTCCGATTGACATCAAGGGTATAAATTCAATAGCCAAACCAGGGTTGTTTGGATTTATGAAGGGGAAAATGTATGAAAGTCTTATCATTTTTACCCGTAATCTATCAACCCTCTATAAAGCCGGCATCCCGATTCTGAGGGCCCTGTCAATTATCAAAGTTGGTCCCGCCGAAGGATATTTCAATAAGGCAACAGCCAAAATCAGGGACCTGATAAGATCGGGAACATCACTTTCTGAAGCTCTCGGCGAGTTCCCCGATATCTTTCCCAACATTTACAGATCAGCCATCTCTGCCGGTGAGTTATCAGGTAAACTGGATAAGATTTTGGACTCACTCAGTTTTATGCTAGAAAAAGATATGGAACTGAATCGGCAGATCAAATCATCGGTCAGATACCCGGTTATGGTCTTACTGGCAATTGTTGCCGCCTTTGCAGTTTTAATAACATTTGTTATTCCCCGATTTGTCGGATTTTATTCAAAAATGGGAACTGATCTTCCGGCGCCAACCCAAGCTCTAATATGGCTTAATGATTTTATAAGCAATTATTGGGTAATAATTCTGGCTGGAATAGTAGTAACTATCTTTATTCTCAAAAAAATATATTCCACCTCCTCGGGCAGGCTGTTTTTCGATAAAATGTTTTTAAATATTCCCATTTTCGGAGATCTTATAATTAAAGGAAATATTGCCCGATTCGCGCATATGCTTCAAATATTGATTGCCAGTGGAATTCCGCTCGTCAAAGCACTTGAAACGCTTTCAGGAGTGATAAAAAACAGCCAACTATCAGCTGAGATAAAAATCCTCTCAGAATCTTTCAGAGAGGGGCGTGAAATTGCAAATCTGACTTCTGAACTTCATTTTTTTCCCGATATGGCGCTTCAGATGGTAAAAATCGGCACCGAAAGTGGTGCTTTGGAATCGATGCTATCCGAAGTCGCCAATCATTATACGACAGAAGTCGAGTATAAATCGCGTCAATTAACCGCGCTTTTGGAGCCTATTTTGACCATTGTTTTAGGCATCTTTGTCTTAATTGTCGCCCTCGCTATCTTTTTGCCGATGTGGAACTTAATCTCTGCATTTAGAAAGTGATATTATAAAGAATTGGTTCGATTTACCGATATTTACGATAAGAGAATTATAACAGATTTTGGAGGAGAGTAATATGAAATTTCCCAAAACTTCAAACCGCGGTTTCACACTGATTGAACTGGTCATCATCATCGTTATTCTCGGAATTCTTGCCGCAGTGGCCATTCCCAGATATACCAACATTACCGATGAAGCCAGAGAAGCATCGGCCAGAGCAGCGCTTGGCGGATTGAGATCAGGTATTGCAATATTTTATGCTACCCAGGCAGTTCAAACCGGTACGGCTGTATGGCCAGCCCAGGTAGACCTTGAAACCATTGGTACTGTTATGGAACATTCGATTCCTGAAAATCCATATCAGCTGGAAGCCAACGCTCCTGATAGTATTGTCACCGGCGTTGTTAAAGGAACCATAGTCGGAGCCAGAGGCGGTTGGGCGTACAATGCCGCGACCGGTGAACTTTGGCCAAACACTTCCGGAAGCGGAGAAAATAACTGGTAATGGATTGGCTGCGTGAACCGATAGCAAGTACCCAGAAATGGCGTTCAGAAGTCGGCTTCACCCTGATTGAATTAGTTATTATAATAATCATTCTTGGTATCGTTGCAGCGGTAGCGATTCCAAGATTCGGGACTCTTACCGAAGAAGCCAAAGCTAATGCAACTCGGGAGGAGATTCGACGGATTAAGACTGCCATAATTGGTGATCCACAAGTTACAGCTGGCGGCCAATATATTAGCCGCGGATTCGAAGGTGATGTCGGATATCCCCCAACAAACCTGATAGATCTGGTAAGAAAGCCTGATTCTATTTCCAGTTATGACAGATTTACCAGAATAGGCTGGAACGGACCATATCTTGATAGTTCCGAAATGAATTTCCTTTATGACTCCTGGGATAATCTTTATAGTTATAATTCCGGCGGCAGAACAGTCATCTCCACCAGCCTGACCCCGAATATAACTGTTACATTTTAATTACGGCTCGTAGTGGCTACTATGTCAAAAGAAAAACAAAATATCGAAGACAGTCCTACAGCACTTTTTACAAAGCTCGGTCATGGATGTGTCAAACTTCTCAGAAGACGCCTCGGTTTTCTAAGAACTATTTCTCTGATCATTGACCCTGACAGCGTTCAAATGGCAACCGTACAAAAGCTTGGCTTTTTCTCGCGTCTGCTCGATGTAACCAAAATATATATTCCGGCATCAATTAAAGATGAAGAGGTTGGAAAATATTATATAACCAATAAGATAAATGAGTATGTAAAAAACCACGGCCGCCCCTTCACCAGATATATTCTTGGCGCCGGTGGTCAGGAAACAATTTTCAGAATGCTCAACTTGCCGGCCATGCCGAAAAAGGAGCTTCATAAAGCAATTTTATGGGAGGGGAACAAACGTATCCCGTTTGATCTGAGCCATGCCTGTTTTGGTTATCATACATCCGCTAATATATCCAATGATGGTAACAAGAC
>JAQBFG010000075.1:0-2675 GCA_032123495.1 Candidatus Zixiibacteriota bacterium
TGTTGCTTCGCCATAACCATCACAAAACGCCTTTTCCCTAAACTTTTTCATCATAACCATAAGCCCAGCATCAATGAATTTTTTCGCGTATTCTTCAGCCTCTTGGTTGCAGTCAACTGGTAAAACAGACATTTCCATGAGATCACGAAGATTATACTTGCTCATTTTGCTTTGACTCCAAACTTGCTACATACCGCCCTTTAAACTGTTCCGCGTCCTTGAATAGGCTGTCAATCATCATAACCTGTGCCATCCCAAGCAAAACCGCCTTCTCATCCCTTGCGGCCATGCTTTGCTGCATCAAAGAAAGACATTGCTCTTTATGCATGTTTAGCCAAGATATAAAAGCCTCACTATCCACAACAGGCTGGATAGAAAAAAGAAAACGGTTGCTTTCGGTTCCCATGCGTTCATATTTTACATACTCTTTTTTTGTAGATAGTTTGGCACTCTCCAAAAGTTCTTTAACTTCAGCAAGCACCGCATCACGCTCTTTAGCAAACAACCACTGTAAAAATTTCTTAATCATCCCATCACCTCTTGAGCTGCTCCAGCCATCTCTTGTCCTGGCTGTGGCGCTGTAGGTTGATAGCCAAGTTGTGCTTGGTTGCTCTCGTTTTCTGGCATAATCTCATCGATATTCATTATTTTGCCCATTTTCAACACCTGCCGAATCATCGGCTCGATGTTTGCGGTAATCTTGCCACCACTACCATTAATTATATTCAAGAGCCATGCAGTTACGTTTTGTATTCGAGTCAACTCCCCTTGATAACTTTGCTGTAAGGCTGTATCCATCACAACCTGCATATTGCCGGTAATGTGTTGCTTCATCACTTCGCGGATTGACTGTTTAGCGCTTGGTCGGATCAAAATAGGCCCAAAATTGCCTAAAAACTGCGCTAAAATGATGTTTTGCTGCTCGCCAATGCCCGCCAAACAGAACGAAAACCGCTCCAACTGGTCAGCGTCCTTAGTATCGCCCTTATTGCTCATTATGTTTGCCGCTGTAGCGGTCTTATTGGCCGGGCCACCTTGTGACGTTGGCCTATTCAGGTCTGGAGTAGTAGAAAACCTCTGGTCATTCTCAAGTATCCTTGCATAAGCATCGCCGACCTGCGACCCGCTTGTATCTTGTGGTTGGTATGTCCAAAGAAGGTTATTCAGCGACACGTCTTTATTTACATCAACAGGGATTTTCCCATTACTCGCAGCATGTGCCCACATATTAGGGTCAATCGCGTTTTTATTATAGAAAATGTATTTTTTCATGCTCTCAAGGGCATTCTCCATCGAGATACCAAGAAGCAAATTAAGCATATTTTCATTGCCAATACTGTATTCAGCGGCTGTATTCCCCCAAAAGTATTCCATCCTTGGTTCTGCAGTCAAAACTTGAAACTGGTTCAGGTTCATGTCGTAGGGGTTATCTTGGAATCTAATAATATGTGGCCCAACCATCTCGACATAATAATATTGAGAATCGTCCTCATTCCCCTCAAGACCAATTTGGAATTGACCGCGCACTATATCATTAATAGCAACCCCGTCATAATCCTTTATTGTTTGTCGGCCTTGTGGGTCGTAATACTCTTTATCTAACCCATTAGATGCCTTGACCTCTTTAATCACCTTCTCTACATTCTCTTTGATGTACAAATCAGGGTAAGATTTGATCCGATCGATGAGTTTGCTTAGCTTCCACCGTTCCCGACAATACCGATAATCAGAGTCTTCACAAGAAACTATATTTGGATTTTGCCCGTAATTTAGCGGGTTTATTACTGTTGTTACCGCGTTGTGAGTATTTTTAATTATCCCGTATTTGCGCGCTGCTATATACATAGGGTCTGCAACCGTGCGCCAGCCGCGTTTTTGGTTGTTGCAATACTCCGTATACGTGACCGCTATTCCCCAGCGACAAACATGGTCAATCACAGGCTGCAAAACAAGCTGTCTAAACTGCGTCTGCTCATTATTGGCCTGCATTATATCCTGCATGTTAATAGCATTCTCTTGCGGGGTATTGCCAATAGCGCGGAGGGAAAAGATAGGATCGGGCCGGAAATTGTTCGAGAAGATTGCTCTTAAAGTTAATTGCTGTTGCTTTACTAACCCATAGCTCATCTGTGCAAGGTAGTTCTGACCGCTTGTCCGACCACCAGTAGAACCGGCTACCTGCATGTCCCAAGACGAATTAAGCCGCTCTATGCGTTTCTTTAATAGCTTCTTGCACTCGGACTTGTCAGTCATATCTAAGCGGGACAAGATATATTTGGAAATATCTTTATGATATTTGGGAAATTCTTTTACAAGATCAATCATGTTGCCCCTTAAAAGAACGATTTTTGCGCTAACCTACGAACAGACTGAAACACAAGCCGGATTTTATTCGCGGCAATACGGTTCCCGCCAATTCCCTGCGCCCAAAACCGAATAGAAACATCCCATTCTGGAGAAAAGTTCCGGGATTGTAGCGCCCACGATGCTACCCTGGTTGTATCTATTACATTTCTGGTTGCTGAATACGTTCCATCACCGACATCGTAAAGCGTATCAATAGTAAAATCCGATGAATCTTGCATATCAAAAGTGTCAAGGCAAACCGGAGAAGACCAAACCATAACCACCGAATTAGAATTGGTCGTTGTCCATGATGGGTGACCTACCTGATA
>JAQBFG010000076.1:0-23406 GCA_032123495.1 Candidatus Zixiibacteriota bacterium
TTTTAACCATGCCTTAAACTATTTCTTATAAAATTAAGACTGCCGTTGGCAGTGGAGGATATTATGGCTTTTGGAAAAGCGCAGAAGTTTTATGCGGAGACACTCGCTAATATAAAAAACGATGGTTTGCTCAAAGAAGAACGGTTTATTCATTCATCGCAAGCGGCTGACATCAAGGTTGAATATCCTGAGGGCCAAGAGGCACGAAGTGCCATCAATATGTGCGCCAATAATTATCTTGGTTTATCGTCTCATCCCGATGTTGTCGCGGCGGCACATGCCGGACTCGATAGTCGCGGTTATGGGATGTCGTCAGTTAGATTTATTTGCGGAACGCAGGATATTCATCGTGAACTTGAAGCCAAAATCTCTGAATTTCTCGGGATGGAAAAAACGATTCTGTTTTCATCATGTATGGATGCCAACGCCGCCGTTTTCGAAGTCCTGCTCGATAATCAGGATGCAATTATCGCCGACAAACTGATTCATGCTTCACTTATCGATGGTGTTCGTTTGTGCAAGGCTGAACGGCATATCTATGACCATTCCGATATGGCAGTTCTCGAAGATAAATTAAAAGCAACTCAGGAAAAACGATTTCGGATGATCGTTACTGATGGTGTTTTCTCGATGGATGGTGACCTCGCCAAACTTGATGAGATCTGCGATCTTGCTGAAAAGTATGATGCAATGGTGTTAGTCGATGATTCCCATGCGACCGGATTTACCGGTAAAACGGGGAGAGGCACACATGAGTATTATAATGTGATGGGTCGGATCGATATTATCACGACTACTCTTGGCAAGGCGCTTGGTGGTGCTTCCGGTGGCTGTATCAGCGCCAAGGCTGAAATAGTAGATATGCTTCGCCAGCGGGCACGGACCTATCTGTTTTCCAATTCACTTCCTCCGGTGATAACCTCGGCGGCTAATAAAGTGATGGATATTATATCCTCGACTACTGAACGGCGCGACAAACTCGAAGAGTTAACCACATATTTTCGCAAAGAGATGACCGCGGCCGGATTCGATATTGTCCCCGGGTTTCATCCGATTGTCCCGATCATGCTTTATAATGCCAAACTGTCGCAGGATATCGCCCGTGATCTTTTTTATGAAGGTGTTTATGTCATCGGTTTTTTCTATCCGGTAGTGCCAAAAGGTCAGGCCCGTATCAGAGTTCAGGTTTCCGCCGCACACGATATGGAACATATCAAAAAAGCGATCACCGCCTTCACTAAGATTGGCAAAAAATATGACATCCTCGGCAAAAGCAAAGAAGACGTGATTGAGATGTATGGGGAATAATTGTTGTGATCGATGAAAAGGAGTATGGGCTTCATCGCCTATGGAAAATATTTATGTTGGTGGGTTCACCGGCAATGTTTGTAATTTCCTATATATCAATTATAGATTGCTATTATGACGATAATTTGTATGTGATACTGTTGGCAGGTATACCTATGATTGTTGTTACGGTGTTTACATTTATTTATCCTCTGATATCTAAAATTAGATGTGGATCAAATTATATTGAAAAAATTGATTTCGGTTCAAGGAAAATATTGTATGAAGATGTAAATAAAGTTTGGCTTTCTGAGAATTTTATTGTAATAAAATCATCAAAGACAACAATTAAAATAGGACAGGATTTAGACAAGCAGAAAGAAATTATCAGTATCGTTATAGACAATTTGAGGAGTAATCCAAACTTTGAAATAAAAGGCAATAAAAAGAATAAACGGAAGTATTTCCCGGATAGAATTTAATCAATCATTAAATAATATTAATAAACTAAATGTCATCCCCGCGAAAGCTGCGTCGCCCACCGCTAGTTATAAATCCTGAGATAAACAAAGGGCGGTAGGTTTATGCCGGTGACTATTGAAAAACAATTTCCCCACCAATTCCGTGTTAATTTATTCAGCGCATCTTAATTATGATGTCAATGATTGAAAAAAGGGAATACAATATTTGCCCAAATAAAATAAAAAACGACGAAACGAAGCCATTTTGGAGATTCCGTCAGGAATTAGTTTCTGATTGCAAGGACAAATTTAATCTGTCGAAAAATAAAAACGACGAAACAAACCCATTTTGTATGCGGTAGTGCTCTTGCTTGACCCCGATACCGATTCCCACTTGACAAATAATAGGCCGGGGTGGCCCACAGCTTGTTATAAATCCTGAGATAGACGAAGGGCTGTGGGTTAATTAATTTTTGGCAGAAAACTCCAAATACTTTTTGCCTTTATTGGTCAGGTTATAATAAGTATGGTTGCGGTGTTTGATCCACTTGTTTTTGGCGATACCTTTACGGTACTGGATCATCAATGGTTCAACCCGCTCAAGAATATTCATATCGCGCAATTTCTTATGCGAATCAAAAACCGCTTTCTTATCAACACTAAGCATCGCGGCGACTTTGAGTGAGTAATCAACGCCATAAATCTTATGATGATTCATAATCAGAAAATCAATTTCATTCAGTTCTTTATAATCAGCTTCCGGTTCAAAAATATCGGTCAGAATTATATCTGACCATTCGAGAGTTATCAATCGCGATTGATCAGTAATGTCAACATTCGGGCATCCGGTTTTATGCACCTTGATAAAATTATCAAAGCTGTAATACCCGGTGATACTGTCCGACTCAATCGGGTTACAGCACTTTGCCAGAATGTAATCTTCCTTGAGTTTCATATATACAATGTATCGCTTGATTTTTAAACATATTTAGTTTACATTCGCCCCTAACAACTTTAGGATTCAATATATATGAACGAGTCACTGATTACAAGTCCTTTGGGGGTGCTGGCGATACTCGCCGGAGTCGCATCATTTTTCTTTTTTCTTGAGAAAAAAACTTCATGGAAAATATTTAACTTCTTTCCGCCACTGCTTTTTATTTATACCGTTCCGGTGATATTTTCCAACACCGGACTTATGGTCAGCAAATCACCGGTTTATGATTTTATGGGCGACACGGTCCTCCCGATGTTTTTGATTATCATGCTTCTTGATGTTGATGTCAAATCGGCCGTGAGAGTTATGGGCAAGGGGATCTTTGTGATGCTGTTTGGAACCGCCGGAGTGATTATCGGCGCCCCGATTGCATATTTTATTGTAAAAAGCGGACTCGGCCCGGAAGCATGGAAAGGGTTTGGCGCGCTGGCCGGAAGCTGGATCGGCGGGACCGGAAATATGGCGGCGGTCAGCGAAGGATTAAAAACGCCGGGTGAGGCATTCGGATTGGCCGTTATTGCTGATAATGCTGTTTATTTGATCTGGCTGCCGCTGATGCTCAGCTCAAAAAATATTACAAAGTGGTTTAGCAAATTTGCCAAAGTCGATAAAAACAGGATCGAGATGCTGGAGAAAACGTCGGACGAATTGAACAAAGATAAAGGCAAACTGGAGATGCGGCATCTTCTGTATCTTTTATTCTTTGGTCTCTTTTTCGCCTGGTTAGCCGGGAAGTTGGCTGGATATTTACCGACGATACCACCTGTATTATCCGCAAGTTCATGGAAAATATTATTGGTGACAACTTTCGGTATCGGTTTATCGATGACCAAAGCACGGAACATTCCGGGAAGTCATCAATTGGCAATGGCGCTGATTTATCTTTTTGTAGCTAATATGGGTGCGCGGGCCAATATAAGTAATCTGGCCGATCAGGCTCCCTGGTTTATTTTTGGCGCCTATATATGGATATTTATTCATGGTGCATTTTGTATTTTGGGAGCAAGAATATTCCATGTTGATATTCATTCGACCGCTATTGCCAGCGCGGCCAATATCGGTGGGGCGGCATCGGCTCCGGTGGTGGCGGCATATCATAATGAAAAACTTGTCCCGGTCAGTATTTTGATGGCATTGATCGGTTATGCGATCGGCAATTATGGCGCCTTCGCCGCCGCCTGGTTATGTTTTCTAGTTTCTTAAAAGCAGTTTCTAATTATTTATAAATTAACTGGAGGGTTAGATGCCTTGTCTTGAAATATCCGTTCCCAAATTAGATCAAAATAAAAAGGAAATATTGGCGGCAAAGTTAACCAAGGTTATGGCTGAAACAACACAACTACCAATAGAAATTTTCGGAATACGCTTTTTTGAATATGATGTTGGGGAGTCGTCCAACGCAGGGAAATTATGGGATGGTAAAAACGGTAAACCGTATCATCATTTTAAATTATATATTTGCCGGTTGAAAGCAGAGATTAAAAAGAAACTGATTGCCGTGTTAACAGACACATATATCGAGATCATTGGTGATCTAAATTGGAAACCGGTAATATTTATCATAGAAACACCTTATGAAAATATCGGAGTGGAAGGGAAACCTCTTTCGGAAAGAGATTAGTTTTCTTTATTTTTAAATCGCTTATTGCCACCAATAAATAAAATTATTATTTAATAATTGATGCTAAGCAATAATAACAATAATAAATGGCCGAATTATTCGGTTTTTCCCGGGTTGATTATAATCGGAATCAGCTTAATTATCCGATTCCTGTATCTTGATAGTGACCCGCCTTATTTTTTCGGAGATACAAGTCAGGATATCTTATCCGATCCATATAACTATGTGCATTTTTCCCGTAATAAAATATTATATGGAGCCTGGGATATTTTTGACTACTCACGCTGGATAGTATTTAAAAATTCGCTGGTGACATTAATAAGTTATCTGTTTTTTCTGGTTGGCGGAGTTTCACGCATCACGGCTAATTTATCAGCCATATTTTTAAGTACCGGCGGCCTTGCCCTGTTTGCTATTGCACATCTTAAACGTTCCAAACAATGGATTATAATAACAGCCGTAATATTAATGACCAATATGACCCTGATCAGTTTCGGCCGTTATCCGTTTCTGGAAACCGGGCTGATATTTTTCTCCGGCTTAATATATTTCCTCTTTAATAGATATTATCCATCAAAATGGATATTGATTCTGATCGGCCTGCTTTTATCATTGTGCGGATTGTCCGGGAAGATGATTGGGATGGTGCTATTTGTACCGATTGCATTTGTAATCTGGTCAACAAATAGGAAACAATTTATTCAGCAGCTTGGGACAGTTTTCATCTCTGCTGCTATTTCATTCTTAATATTAGCATGGTTATTTTTTGGCAATCAAATAGGCAGTCTTTTTGGATTTTTGGGTGAACATGCCACCGGTATCTATGGTTTCCCCGAAGCGTTGACATCACCGCTTAAATTTATTGAACATTTAATTTCATTCGGACGAAAATCAAAACTGTTTTTCTTCTCGCCATTCCTTTTAATATTGATAACATTGTCACTTTCATCAATGATCCTGTTTTGGGATAGATTAAAAAAGCAGACTAAGCATAATTCTGAATTATTATTTTGTGTCGGGTGGCTTGCCGGCGGGTATTTGCTTCTGATGCTGTTTAATTACCGACCGCTTCGATATCAACTATTTCTTTTGATGCCAACCGCCGGGATTATCGGATATGTAATTTCTTATTATAATGAGCTTGAATCAGATTTTAAATTGGATTATAAAAACATGGCTCTGCTATTTCTAATCTGGTGGAGTTTTTGGAGCCATTTCATATTTATAATTGCTTCGTATTTCTTTGATATGACCATGTCTGCGGTTATTGTCTGGTATGGATTACCCATTGCCATAATTATGTTAGTCAGTTCATCATTTTTAAAGGCAAGGTTAAAAGTATATCTGAAAAATTTGCCCCGCTATCTTCTTATAATTCTCTGCCTGTCGGTAATATTTCAGGCAGTGTGGATCCTGAAATGGTTCAATAAACGGACATATAATCTTGCCGAAGCAGGACAATCATTAATTTGCGATATATCTGAAAATGCGGTTTTAATTGGGCCATATGCTCAAGCGTTGACAATTGATAATAATATAAAATCATTTATTTACTGGTTTGGAATGGCCCAAAAAGAGCCGAGACTATTTGTAAAATACCCGGTAACCCATATCACGGCCGATCTCAGCAACTGGGATATGCTTTTCAAAGATTACCCGTTTCTGAAACGATCCATTCGCTGGGTATCCGATTATCGAATAAGAGATATCGAAACAAGGTTGGCACGGATGCCGGATGAATATATGGTCCGATATAATCCATGGTATAGTCAAACCGATTATGAGCGGGGGAGAACGTTTTTTAAACTGGCCAATGCTGATAGCTGTATTTTTTATCTCAATAAAAGTCTGGAATTCTACCCTGATAGTAAATCGACTCATATGCTTCTGGCTGATTATTATTTTAGCCATGGTGTTGTAGACGTAGGGAATAGTATTTTTAAAAAGTTGATGCAATTGTATCCCCGGGATTATTCAATATATATGAAAACCGGTGAGATTCAGTATGGGATTTATCATCTTTCCGGTGATAAAAGAATGCTGATTGAAGCGGATAAAATGTTTAATAAGGCGATATTTATAAATCCATATTGCCAGTTACAGGTGAAACAATTAAAAGAACAGGCTGATAGTCTATACAAGGCACAAAAAAATAATTAATGATATCCGGTGTTTAACAACATAAATAAAAAGATTCTGGATCGGATGTCTTATCTGGAAAAGCTGGATACGACCGATCGTACCGATGGAACAGCGCACCTGAAAAGAGTTCGGCAGATTCCTCCTGAGACTGGCAAGTTTTTGGCGCTGATGGTTTCGATGGCTCCTGATGGTAATATTATTGAAATTGGAACCAGTGCCGGATATTCAACATTATGGCTTTCGCTAGCAGCCGCAACCAAAAGTCAAAAAGTAATTACCTTTGAACTGCTCGAAGAGAAGATTAAACTTGCCAAAGAGACATTTCGTCTTGCCGGCGTTGAAGATATTGTCGAATTAATTGAAGGTGATGCCAGGGAACTATTTGCAAATATAGAAAATATCTCTTTTTGTTTTCTTGATGCCGAAAAAGATGATTATAACAGCTATTATGATATTATTATCCCGAAGTTGGTGGCTGGTGGGATACTGATTGCCGATAATGTAATTAGTCACCAAGAGGCACTGGAGCCATTCGTGGAAAAGG
The DNA here is from genome assembly GCA_032123495.1 of Candidatus Zixiibacteriota bacterium. Lineage (GTDB taxonomy): Bacteria > Zixibacteria > MSB-5A5 > GN15 > PGXB01 > JAAERC01. The sequence continues at coordinate 7,053 of JAQBFG010000076.1, forward strand.
CTCAGAATGACGACAGGGTAGATGCTCTGGTTGTTCCTATTGGAAAAGGCGAACTGGTTTGTAAAAAAATCTAAATCATAACCCGGGAGGGAATATGACAAGAACCAAAAGCTATTATCTTTTAGTCGCAACGTTGTTATTTTTATGTCTGGTGTCCTCTTTATTTTGTTCCAAGTCAGATAAAGCGGTTAATGACGAAAATGATATCGGTCCGGTCATGGGCGATAGCCTGATTGCCAATCATTATGCAACGTCTGATTTTGATGTTATCCCGGCAAATTTTAGAAGCCAGATTGCTGATAGTTTCAGAATATTTTATGGTCATACTTCGCACGGTAGCCAAATATTGACCGGATTAGATATGATTGAAGCTGAAAATTCAAATTATGTTCAGCCTACTATACATGAGATTAGCGATGATTTGGGGAGTGATGGTGATACTTCATGGGTGCCACCAACGAGAACCTGGTTAGATGGACATCCCGATTATAACATAGTGGTCTGGTCATGGTGCGGCGGTTGTTCGGGTAACAGTACTGCCGGTATAAATGCCTATTTGGCCGCTATGAACCGGCTTGAGGCAGCCTATCCTAATGTAATTTTTATTTATATGACCGGACATCTTGACGGAACCGGTGTCGATGGCAGTCTCTATACCAGCAATAATCAGATTCGGGCTTATTGCGCAGCCAACGACAAGGTGCTGTTTGACTTTGCCGACATCGAAAGTTATGATCCGGCCGGAACCTATTATCCTGATGAAAGCGATGCCTGTGGCTGGTGTGCAACCTGGTGCTCCTCGCATGATTGTGAAACCTGCGGATCATGTGCTCATTCGCATTGTTTCAATTGTTACCAGAAAGGTAAAGCGTTTTGGTGGCTGATGGCTCGTCTACTCGGCTGGGATGGATACGGCCCGTGATTTATTAAGAATGGATTATTACATTATCTATGGTGTATCTATTTCTTGCCAAAGATAAAATGATTTTGTATCTATGAACTCTATGAAGACGATAAAAAAAATAGTCAACAATCTTTTTACTGACAGAGTTTTTTATATTTTTGCAATTGTGGCTCTTGTACCGGGAATAATTTTGCGGTTTTATGACCTTGGTATTGATCCGCCGCAGTTTTTCAGCGGGATAAGCCGGGCGCTATTGACCGATCCATATAATCTGACCAGCTTTGCCCGTAATAAAGTTCTGTTTGATCAATGGGATATTTTTGATTATCAGCGCTGGATCGCTTTTAAATACTCGTTATCATCAGCTTCAGGATATCTGTTTTTTAGTCTGTTTGGAGTTTCGCGGGTGGTTGCGAATTTATCCGCTATATTTCTAAATCTGGGCGGTTTAGCGTTATTTCTCTTTGGATTGAAACGCAATTCAATCCGTTCGGCGGTTGTTGCCGCTTTAGTGTTGATTCCATGTATGGTTCTCGCTGTTTATGGACGATTCCCATTTCTTGAAAATGGGCTGATATTTTTATGCGGACTGCTGTATTATGTTTTTACCCGTTATTATCCCACCAATTGGGTTCTCTATTTTTCTGGTGCGATGATAGCATTAATCATGCTATCGGGAAAGATGTTTGGGATAGTAATGATTGTTCCCTTGTTATTAATTATACGGGTCGAAAATAAAAAAGAATTCTGGAAGCAATCTATTATTCTGATCTCCTCATCGGTTATATCGTTATTTCTTCTCGCCATGTTGTACTATGGTGAAAATATCGGTACCGTTTATAGGTATCTGCAGGAACAGACAGTTGGGATGTATGGAGCGCCGGAAGCATTAACTTCGCCGCTTCGTTTGATCGAAAATCTGTTTACCTTTGGCTCGGCAACAAAGCTATACTTTTTCTCACCATTTGTGACACTATTGCTTTTTGTATCATGTTTGTCGCTGATTTTAAGATCAGGGCGATTCGACAAATGGCTTAAAGAAAATCGGCATCTTTTATTCTTTATTGGCTGGTTGGCTGCAGGTTATCTGTTTCTAATGTTTCCCAATTATCGGCCGTTGAGGTATCAGATATTCCTGATATTACCAATTGCCGGTATTATCGCGATTTCGTTATCATCAAAATTGGAAAATATCAAAAAAGTCAAACTGAGTCGTCCCAGATTAGTATTACTTTTTTATATTGGGTTCTTTTTTATATTTCAATTTGTGATTATCGGTATGATTGGTTTGCAATCATCGGCACTTACATCAAAAGAAATTCTTATATCCATTATTATTGCGGTTGGTTTTACAATTGTCTGTTTTATGTTCAGAGATAAAGTTCTCAAGATAATTCATCATAAGAGTATTTTGCTGACGGTATTTCTTTTGGCCTCAGTTTGTTATCAGTATTATTGGAGCTATAACTGGTTTAAGGATGGGACTTATACATTCCAGACCGCCGGTAAGGAGCTGCAACAAAATCTTGGCGAAAATGCAGTGGTGGCAGGGCCTTATTCTCAGAGTCTGACCGCAGACAATAATCTTAAATCATTTATTTATATGTTCGGAATGTCATCAAAGGACCAGACTCTTTTCAATAAAATTCCATTTACGCATCTTGCCATGGATGCCAGCAACCTAAATGTTGCCATTGCCGTTTATCCGGAATTGAAAATTTCATCGGAAGTAGCCAAATATTGGGTCAGGGATGTCGAAGTATCAATTCTTAGAATAGACAGGGAAGAGATGGGGCTTAGACCAGTTTCATATATTTTAAGCGATTATGAAAAAGCGATAGATTTTTTAACCCGCTCTGAGCTTGACAGCACCTATTATTATCTTGCCAGATTTATTAAGAAATATCCGGATAACCGTTCGGCGTTGACGCTGATGCCGGAAGTAATGATAATGAGAGGTTTGACCGATAAGGGATTCGCACAAATTCAAAAAGTGATGCAACTGTTTCCGGATGATTTCTCAATTTTTCTGAAATGCGGATTTCTTTATTACCGGGCATATATGATAACCGGGTTGGAACCGTACAGAATTGAATCGGATAAAGCGTTTGACAAAGCGATCAAACTTAATCCGTACATTGAGGAACAAATTCCATATATAAAAGCTCAGGTCCCGGGAATATCGGGACAATAAATTCCCAAGTTTTATGATCTTATGAAATCTGTCGAGAATAGCGAATTATGTCAGTAGCTGGGAAAAATCGTCGTATGAAATAATCGGCCAGGTCTCAGTTTCCAATATCCCCATTTTATTAATCCCGCTTGCAATTTTAAATGCAACTGACTGATCAACGGCATCAAATACGGCGAGGAAATCATATCTTCCCAATGTGGCATAAAGATTATTTACCTTAACTTTGTTCTCGGTAAATACTTCAAGTGAGTCATTAATTTTGCCGGGCAATTTTGAATGCAGTTTTTTGGCACTGGGGTTGATAGTCATGGCCATGATAAATAAAGCCATAAAAAACCTCCTTATTAAACTGTAATACAATCTAATAAATAAATACAAATATACAAGAATTAAGATTCGCAAAGTTGATTCTTATTCAGGCATAAATCCGGCAAAATCTTTGTTGATGTCATTAAATACTGGCATCGAGACCACCAATGTGTCCATCTGATCGGCTCTTCGACAATAGTAACGGCCCAGGTCTTTATCAATAATTTCGGAAAATTCAATTTGTACATTACCATCAGGCAACGAGATATCAATGATCAAAGCCGGCTTTTCAAAATTAATATTACCTTTATCAGAGATATTGGCAAAATCATTGCCGCGCAAATAGCAGAGTTGTCTGAGAAAATTTAATACTTTGGTTGAATCAGCGGCAATTTTATCAGTGTATGGCTTTTTGGATACAAACCAACCGTCCTCGGAAAGATTCAATTTTGTACTCTTATCCGGTTGTTTCAGTTCAATCGATTTAATTAATTCAGGATTCATGGCAAAAATGGTTTTGTCCAACCAAAGATTCCTGTCCCGATTAAAAGTGTAATTCAGGACTTTATTGGAAATGTAAACTTCATCAGATCCGGGAATTCTAATATAAGTATGAGCATTATCACTGGTCAGTTTTCCAATAATTACCGAATTGAGAAGAGTGTTGTCATTATAAAACCCAGCCAATATACCGTTAGTTGAATCAAGCTGAAATATTGCCTGCTGTTCCCGGTTTTCTGAGACGACATTGCCGACTGTTATCGATGTCGCCGCCCCGATGACATTGTTTATTATCATCATATCAGCGCGCTTTGGTGCAGGACTGTTTTCCAAAAGCCAGACCGGGTCATCCTTATATAATTTAATGGTGTCGCCAGGAATAACGATGACGATACGGTTAATATCGGCGGCATCTAATTCGAGAAAATTGTTAATTGTTGTTCCGGCTATTCGTTTCTCTTCATAACTGCTTTGGAAAAACCAGATAATAACAGCTGCGACCAGAATAATGGCCGGAATCATTAATCTTTTCATGATACATTTCTCTTCTTTAATGATCTTTTGTATTGCCAGCGACCTAACCCAAAAAGAATCACCAGAAGCGGCATGGCAAAGATATTTAAGTATTTGACAAATTGTTTGGTGCCATCAGTTTGAGCATCAAGAGCCCGGGCCGAAACAGATCTGGAGCGGATTGATATCATGCCCTTATCCTGAGTCAGCCAGTCACAGATATTCATTAGCAAAACAAATCCGCTATTGCTGCGCCTGAAATCATCGGTAATAAATGATCCATTGCCAATTACGATTATCCGGGCATCTGATGTTTCGTTGGCTCTGACCGGGAATGGTGTGGTTCCCATTGTGTCGGGACCTTCATATACAGGAGTCGTTTCATTGTTGGCGTAATAACTTCTAAAACTTCCCGACAGGACCGCACCGAGGGGGAGACTGGTTTCGGTAAAGTCCGATTGCTGATATTGTTTTTCAGGGGAGATATCAATCGGAAGTGCCCGCGAGCCGGTCATATCAGATGATGAAAAAAGTATTTCGCGCGTCTGATTTTCCCGTAATGGAAGCGACAGATCAAGCGGACTGACAAAAAGCATATCGAGCGAATTGAGATCTTTTACAATTGGGATACTATCGTTAAAATTCGATATTTTTATAAAATACGGATACTGCGAAATTGACTGAACCCGGAACCCACCCATATCACGGGTGACCGGGATAACATTACATTGGGCGTCAACAATCAGGCTGTCTTTCACACCAATACCGTAAGATCGCAGCATTGCGTTAAGGCCATTATCAATCGGAGCGACCATCGCCTGTGAAATGTTGACATCAAATGGGTTATAGAGAAATGATACTTTGCCGCCACGCATAATAAACTGATCGATCAGATACAGCTCCCAGGCGTTCAATTTTTCTTTAGGTTGAACAACAAAAAGGGCGTCAAGCTGCTCCGGGAGATTGCGAACATTATCGAGGTTAATAAATTGCACTCGATATTCTTCCTGCAATAATTGATAAGCGGCAGTCAACCCTTGCTGCATATCTGGTTCCATATTACCCATCGTGAAACCGAGAAACGGAATATCGGTTGTGGTCAACTTTTTAATAGCCAGCGTTATCTCATATTCGAGGTTTTGGGTTGTTTCAATAAACGGCAGGACATGCTGTTTATCGCCATAAAGTAAAACCAATCCCTTATACGCCTTAATAAATTCAGTTTTATCGTTGCGGAAAACATTAAACTGTACTGCCGGGATGCGGTAACTCATCGCCTCTTCTTCTTTTTCGGTTTTGGCCGGATCGATAAACTCATACTGCAGGTTACCGTTCGAATATGCTTTGTAATCATCAAGCATATCTTTGATATATCGGGCATGGCTGTTATGAGGAGCGGGGAGATCTTCGGTTATATAGGCCCTGATGGTCAGCCTATCATCAAGTTCGGAGACAAGTCGTTTTGATGAATCCGATAACGAATAGATATTTTCATCGGTCAGATCAAAACGGGAGAAAAAGTTCAGCGAAATTAAATTGATAATGATCAAAATTGCCGCGACAATTACTATCAGCATCAAAGCTGTTGATTTTGTTTTTATTTCCTTAGCCATTATTTCCATTTCCTGCTTTCAAGAACCTGCACCGTCAGGAACAGGAACATAAATATCATCGAAAAATAATAAATGAGGTTCCGAGAATCGATAACACCCCGAGATATATTGTTATAATGATAATCAATCGAAAGAAATTCCAGAATGTTGGCCAGAAAACCGGGCATCAAAAACACCAGCTTATCAAGCATGAAAAATATAAATATTATTACAAAAGCCATGATAAAGGCAACTATCTGGTTTTCGGTCAGGCTTGAGGTAAAGATTCCGATTGACAGATAAACCCCAACCACCAGCGCCAGTCCGATATATCCTCCCATTGAGGCACCAAAATCAGGGTTGCCCATCGATGAAATACTGATATAATGAATACCGGTCAGAACCAGCGTTACCAAAATCAAAGCATAAGCGGCAAGAAATTTTCCCATTACTAATTTCCAGTCTTTGACCGGCAGGGTCATCAGGATTTCAAGCGTTCCGCCTCTTTTTTCCTCGGAGAAAAGCCGCATTGAAACCGCCGGGATAAAGAACAACAAAATAAATTTGGTGATACTGAACAATGCTCTCAAATCGGCCGTATTGTTGAGAAACATCGTCGATGAGAACTGCCATCCGGCAATAATCAAAAACAAAGTTATAACAACATACGCTACCGGTGAGTCAAAATATGATCTGAATTCCTTTTTGGCCAGGACAAGAATTTGGTTCATTGTAGCTGCTCCTTCCCGGTCAACTGGCGGAAGATATCTTCTAGTGAAGTTTCTTCGCGTTTCATCTCAAGGAGAACTGTTTGATTTTCAATGCAAAGTCGGAATATATCTTCACGGGGATCAATGCCTTTGACTGTTTCAAAATCTATCTCTTTAAGATTTTCGGTAATTGTTCGCGTTTGAACTATTCTTTCAATTCCGGCGATTTGCGTAGATTTTTCAATAAATGGGTCAAGGTTGTTTTTGGCCTGAATTATTATCCGGCCTTTACCTTCAAACGAAGACTGAAGCTCGGCTGGAGTTCCATCGGCAACAATTTTGCCCTCGTTGATAATCAGGACGCGGCCGCAGGTTGCTTCAACTTCTGGCAGAATATGCGAGCAGAGAATAATTGTTTTTTCCTTGCCAAGCTCGGTAATCAAATTTCTGATCTCGATAATCTGATTCGGATCAAGTCCGACAGTCGGTTCATCAAGAATCAGGATTTCAGGGTCATGGACCAGCGCCTGGGCCAGACCAAGCCGCTGACGATACCCTTTTGACAATTCGGCGACATTTTTTCGAATCACCCCGCCAAGGCCGCAAATATCAATCACTTCCTTAACACGATGGCCATTTGAAACGGCCGATCCCTGACGCATGCTCTGGACAAATTTGATATGGTCAACAACATTCATATCATAATAAAGCGGAGCGCTTTCAGGCAGATAGCCGATTTTTTTACGGACCTCAAGCGATTCGGTCATTACATCATTGTCATCAACCTGCACTGTCCCGGAAGTAGGGGCGAGGTAGCAGGTTATAATCCTGACTGTGGTCGATTTACCGGCCCCATTGGGACCAAGAAATCCGACAACCGTACCTTTTGCAATGTCAAATGAGATATTGTCGACCGCCAGAGATGTTCCGTAATACTTGGTAAGATTCTGGACAGAAATCATAGTTTCCTTATCAATTTCCTGCTATATTTTTTCCAGTTTTGTTAGCTAACAAAAATACACAAAATCTGAAATTTGTCAAGCCGGTTATAAATTTTTAGTTTTTTACATTAATTAGAAGTCGTGGTTCCAAATAATTTTTATATTGTTTTGGGCGATGTATTCCGATAAATTTGTATAAAAGATTAAGGCAGGGGCTGATAAAAAATATTGAGGGGAGAGCTTGCAATGGACGAGCGTAGAAAACATAAAAGACGGCATTCGATATTTTATATCAAAGTATATGACGAGGAAACCGGTAAAATTGTCGGACGGTTGGTTGATATTACCACCGGCGGGATGATGCTGGTCAGCGAAAAGCCGGTTCCGGTGGGAACGGTTGCTAAGCTTAAAATGCCATTGCCAGAGAAGATTCATGATGTTGGCGAAATCTCATTTGATGCCAAATCGGTCTGGAACGGCCCCGATATTAATACCGATTTCTTTGATACCGGATTTCAATTTATTGAGCCGCCATACGAGACAATTGATCTAATTTGCAATTCTTTTGAAAACCATATTTTTGCTGATACCGATCCGGAATAATTAGAGTAATTGAGTTTTTTAATTTCGGCGATAAAGATCAACCGACATCGCCGGAAATAATAGTATAGATGTTTTGCTCGTAATCGATTTTTTTTCCAAGATACATCCGCAATGATGGCTGCTCATAATGAAAGCCATTATTTAGTATAATATTGACGGCGTCTCTATTGGTCTCCGGAACCCCGGCATAAATAACTTCAGAACTGTAAATTTCTATAACCGATTGAATCAGCAATTCAGCATCTTTGGGATTATTAGCCATTGTCGGGCCAATTACATAATAGTCTCCAAAGCATTTTCTGACAACCGAGTATCCGGAAGATTTATTATCGCCGGTAAGATAAACCTGGCCGTTATGAAGACTTATATATTCTGATAAAAACTTGTCTCTCGATATATTGGGATTATTTATTAATCTGTTGTCGAGCTCAATTATTTTAGCTGGATCGATAATACTTGCTTCGATTTCGCCAGCGGGGCTATCGGCAGGTTTGCGGCAGAAACGGAATGAGAAATATTTGTCTCGAAACCCGAGTTTTCGATATAGCTCTACCGCCGGAAAATCGCCATCAAGCTCAATTGTTGAGACTTTTTTATGTTGACCGAGATATTTCAAAGCATGTTCCATCAATCCCCGGCCAATTCCTTTGCCTCGGTATTTTTGGGGAACGATAAGATTGCCAACAAAGGCAAGTTTTCCAAAAACAGCTGAAGTAATAATGCCGACTCTTTTGTCATTTTCAAAAGCGACAAAATTCCCATCTGGATTGAGTTTAATAAGACGTTCAAAGTCGGCTTTGCGGTTGGACCATTTTTCGAGATTGGTTAATCCGATTGCGAAATCGACATCATTTTGAGACATTATTTTAATTTTAGACATTTTATCCACTTTCAAAGATATCAATAATACCGGTAATATTATAATCTCAAAACAGGCGAGTTGAAAGCGTTAATTTGCATTGAATTAATGATTATAAGTAACATATTGTAAATGAATTGTAATAAACGAAATAAAAGAATAATATGAAGTGATACTTGATGTGCCAAATTTGGCAAATATCAAATAAAAAAATAAATAAAAATATTGTGAAAAATTTCGCAAAGTTGTTGTGTCAAAGGCTTGTTTTATATATATTCAAAAAATAGAAGTTAAGACATTTGAGTTGAATGATATAACATCATTTGTGCTGATAGAAATGAAACGAATTACTAACCTACCGCAAACAATCACCACTGCAAAGAGGTTCTAATGCCCATGAAAATATCGAAAGAAACTGCCAATGAGCAGCTTCGGCAAAAGGTGAAAGAGATTAGCGGCGAAGATTTCCAAAAATGTTACCAATGCGGCACCTGTTCGGGATCTTGCCCGATGGCTGACCAGGTCACGGTTTTGCCAAGACGGGTGATGGCACTTCTTCAATTGGGGCGGAAAGAAGCGCTCGAAGAGGCCAATACGCACTGGGTCTGCGCTTCGTGCCACATGTGTATGGTTCGCTGTCCGCGCGGAATTGACATAACCAAAGTCATGGAATCACTTCGCCAACTGACCCTGCGTAAGAATGAAGATATAATTAACCCTTCGGAGATCAGCAAGGAAGATACTGAAAAACTTCCACAGGTGGCAATGGTTTCCGGCTTTCGCAAACTGACATCATGAGGTACTATAATGAAGATTAGTTATTATCCCGGATGTACATTAAAAACGAAGGCCAAAAATCTGGAATCATCAGCTTTGGCCTGTCTCGATGCCCTTGGTGTCGAGTATGAAGAGCTTCCGCGCTGGAACTGCTGCGGGGCTGTTTATTCTTTATCCGATGACGACCTTATCCATCTGATTGCGCCGGTTCGCGATCTGATTCGTGTTCAGGAGCAGGGATTTGATACCGTTTTGACCTTATGCTCAATGTGTTACAACACCCTGGCTCGGGCCAATGAGCTGATGAAAAACGACGAGGTCAAGCGCGGCACGATCAATGATTTCATGGACGAAGAGCCTGATTACAAAGGTGAGATCAAAGTCGTGCATTTTCTTGATTTTATTCGCGATGAAATCGGCTGGGACAAACTTAAGGCAAGCGTAAAGAATTCGCTCAACGGAATGAAGCTGGCCCCATATTATGGCTGCACTTTGCTTCGTCCCGGTGACGTTTCAATCGACAAATCGAATTCGCCGGTTGTTTTTGAGGAATGTATGGAGGCGCTTGGTGCTGAGATCGTCAAGTTCCCCAAAGCGATTGAGTGCTGCGGATCATATCAGGTGCTTGGTAATCCTGAGGCAGCTCTGAAAGTCTCGAATGATATTATCACCGACGCGACTGCTCATGGTGCCGAAGCGATGGCTCTGACCTGTCCTCTCTGTGATTATAATCTGGGGCATCGCCAGGAAGAGATGCTGAAAAGTATGAAGGTACCAAAGCGCTGCCGATGTTTTATTTTACGCAGTTGATGGCAGTAGCGCTGGGAGTAGATCCGATACATTATTATCTCGATTTAAATCAAGCTGTTTCGCAGGAATTTTTGAAAGGCAAAAATCTTCTTGAGAAGGTTACTGCCTGATTAAAGTAATAATTTATTTATTAGAGATATGAGGCAAATATGACAGAAGTGAAAGCAGTTGAAATCAAGGCCAAATTGATTCCCATTTATATAATGGGGAAAAAATATGAGGTGCCTGAAACGCTGACAATCATGAAGGCGATTGAATATGCTGGATATCAGTATATTCGTGGTTGTGGTTGCCGAGGCGGCGTTTGCGGTGCCTGCAGTACGGTGTATCGTAAACCGGGCAGCTATAAAATTATGTCTGGTCTGGCCTGTCAGACAGTTGTTGAACCGGATATGTATCTTACCCAGATGCCGTTTTACCCGGCAATTCGTTCGACCTATACCTTTGAAGAGTTGACCGGAAAACCGGAAGAAGTTTTTGATCTGTATCAGGAACTATTCCGCTGTGTCGCCTGCAATGCCTGTAGTAAGATCTGCCCGATGGATGTCGAGGTGATGGACTATATTGCTGCGCTCAAACGTGGCGATATCAAGGTGGCGGCGGAAATTTCTTTTGACTGTATTCAGTGTGGTTTGTGTGCCAGCCGTTGTATGGGCGAGTTACCTCAGTATCATATTGCGCAATTGGCTCGTCGTATCAACGGGCGTTATCTGACACCTCAGGCTGAGCATTTGAAAACAATGGTGGCAAATATAGACGCCGGTCGTTATCAGGAAAGTCTCAATGGGTTAAAGGTGATGGATATTAATATGCTTAAGGAGACTTATACAGACCGTGAACTGGAACCTGCCACCGGCGGCGAAGACTGGACCCCAAAAGAAAATATAGGGCTTTAATTTAAAAATTAAATGAGACGAGGATAGATATGCCGTACCCGGAAGAACTAAAAAAGCTAATTAAGGTTGTTGAGAGCACACGTGCAGAAAGGGTTGCCCGTAAACTGAAAAATGAAGAGGTCCCTTTTCTTTCGCTTGATGCTCGTACCGATCGCTTAAAATATCACCCCGATTTTAAAGATGACGGACGTCATGCATTGTCAATTGGTCCCAGCAAGGGATATAAAGTTGCTCATGAGATGGCCGAGGTGCTTGAGGCACACAGCCGCGTGAATCCGGTTGATGTTGATTTGAGCAAGACCGATTATGAAACTGATGTGTTGGTTCTTGGCGGTGGTGGAGCCGGAACCTCAGCGGCAATTCTGGCCGCAGAAAATGGCTGTAAAGTTATTATTGCCACTAAATTAAGACATGGCGATGCCAATACCATGATGGCCGAGGGTGGAATTCAGGCCGCGACCAAGGGTCATAAAGATTCCCCATATTTTCATTATCTCGATATTATGGGTGGTGGCCATTTCAATAATGTCCCTGAGCTTGCTGAGACATTGGCCAACGATGCCCCCAGTGCGATCAAATGGCTTGAGAGTCAGGGCTGCAATTTCTCGAAATATCCCGATGGAACAATGAAAACAATTCACGGTGGTGGAACATCCCGGAAGCGGATGCATTACGCCGCTGATATTACCGGTTCCGAGATTATGCGGACCGTCCGCGATGAAGCTCGCAATCACTCCGATGATATTCAGGTACTTGAATTTTCTCCGGCGGTGGAACTGATTCTCAATGAAAAAGGCGAATGTGCCGGTGCTGTTTTGTATAATATGGAAACCGAAGAATATATAACGGTCAAGGCCAAATCAGTTGTTATGGCAACTGGTGGAAGTGGTCGTTTGCATATTCAGGGATTTATGACAACCAATCATTATGGTGCAACTGCCGATGGTATTGTGATGGCTTATCGCGCTGGTGTTAAGGTCTGCTTTTTACATACGGTGCAGTATCATCCGACCGGCATTGTCTTTCCCGAACAGGCCGAAGGTATTTTGATTACCGAAAAATTCCGTGGTTCCGGTGCCAATCTGGTTAATATTGAGGGCCAGCAGTTTGTCAATGAGCGTGAACCGCGAGATGTCGAAGCGGCTTCGATTATTAAGGAATGTATCGAAGATGGCAAAGGCATTCCGACTCCAACCGGGAAGGTTGGTATTTGGTTGGATTCGCCGATGATTGAAGATCTGGCCGGACCTGGTACTGTTGAACGCGAGTTCCCAGGCAAATACATCCTCTACAAACGATTTGGGATAGATATTTCTAAAGAGCCGATGCTTATTTATCCAACCCTGCATTATCAAAACGGGGGACTGGAATTTAAGAATACCGGTCATACATCTCTGCCGGGTCTGTTTGTTGCCGGTGAAGTCGGCGGCGGAATTCATGGCGAGAATCGTCTCATGGGTAACTCGCTTCTCGATATCATTGTCTATGGTAGAATCGCTGGCAAGAGTGCGGCCGATTTTGCCAATGAGAATGCCAACGGAAGCAAATTAACACTTGAGCATGTTGTCAAATATAACGAGGAAGCTGAGAAGGCTGGTATCGCCAAAGATAAAGTTGCTCCGATGTTACTTCCTAATTATACTGATGCCAGGACCCGTGAAAAACAGTTGACTTCACATTATGTTGGTAATGTGAGATAATATATTTTATATATTAAGGGACTATGTGTACGGGCCGTTATTTCCGAAAAATAACGGCCCATTATTTTTTGTGAAGTTTATAAAAGCTTTGCTGCCTTGGGGCGAACAAACGAATAGAGTAAACCATTTCGATTAGACGCGACGATCTCATTAAATATCTCAGCGGCATCTTCCTCTTGACCGGTTTTTAAATAACAAAGACCGAGATAGTATTTGAAATATTGATTGAGCGGATTGGTATCTTTCAGATGCTTGATAGCATTATTATAATCCTTGTTCCAGTAAGCCACGACACCTTCAAGTCCACGATAGGCTTTTAGAGTAACATTATTTTTTGAAGCGTGCGCCGATTGCCTGTACATATCCAATTTTTCCCGGGCTTTATCCTTTTTGCCAAGTCGACTATAAACAATTGCCTCGGTAAAAAGGTAATTACGTTCATATACTTCCTTAAGTCCCGGCTGCATATCCGGCCGTTCAGCGATTTCCCGCATATTATTACATTCCTGCAGAGCCATTTCAAAATTACCAGCTTCCCTATATATAGCGGCCATACGACCATGGATCAAAGCCTGAGTATAGATATCGGTTAATATTTTGGCATGTTCCAAATGCTCTTTTTGAACCTCGATAGCTTTATCACTTTGCTCTTCGTGAATATATGAAATTGATTGCCATAAGTAAGCTGTATTTGTGTCGGCTATATTACGGGCATTGATAAAAATCTCATCATAGGCTGCTCGCGCTTTGTCGAATTCGCCCATAAAAACATAATTATGTCCCAATCCGGCGTTGGAAGGCACATAGTCTGATTCAAGTTTTAAAGACATTGTGTATTGTTTCAGGGAATTATCATAATCCCCAATTATCAAAAATATTTCGCCCATTGAATCATGAGGATTTGGATCCTCTGGTCTTAACTCTGAATATTTTTTCAGGGCGCTGATCGCCTCCGGATATTTTTTTATATTAGCATAGGCATACCCCAACATATTATAAACCGGTGCAAAATTTGATTCCAGAGAGGTGATAATATTCATTTCATCGATAGCCAATGCCCACTCCTGTTGACCAAAATAAAAGACACCAAGTGCTAGATGGGCACGTTTTCCATTGGGGCGTATTTTTACCAAGCGTTGTAAGTATTCTAAAGATAGTCCAACACTATCATCGTTGGCTGCCTTCTGACTTAATATTAATAATCTTTCAGGTTCAGAGGCCTTGTCAATTAATTCAACCGCCCTGGAAAGGCGGGATTGAAAATCATCTTGCGTGACCGAAGTGATTGCCCAGTAATAATAAGCCATGGCAAATTCAGGGTCCAATTCAACTGCCTTGCCGAAAAGGGCTCGAGCTTCGTCATTATAAAAATTGTCGGCTTTATCCACACCATCCAAAAAAAGCCGAAGCGCCTTGTCTGATTTGGTAGTGTAGGTGATATCTTCGGAAACCTGTCCACAACCTAGAATCATACAGGATATAACAATTGCACCCAATAATTTTGCAATAATCGGTTTAGCCAGCATCTCCAGTAACCTCCCAAATCCGAATCGATCCTGATTCAGATAAAATAATCGTTTTGTTTTGAATATTCCATTCCTTCCATCTATATTCAGTTATTTTAACATTTATGTCAATAGTAAAACATTAATGTCATGGATAAATATCCCCGGGGCTTGACTTATTTGGTTTTCGGAGTAAATTGGCGCTTCGATATTACAAATTAAGTTAGGCAACTTAGGAGGGAAGCAATGGACTTCATACAACAATATCTTGGTGAGACTTTTGCATTGGTAACTGCCATTGCATGGGGTATGGCGGTCATCCTTTTTAAAAAAAGCGGCGAATCGGTTCATCCTATTGCCCTCAATACTTATAAAAATATTCTCGCTTTCTCACTTTTTTTCATAACTATGCTAATAATGGGCGAATCTTTGATCCGTCCGGTCCCGGCCAAAGATTATTGGCTTTTGATATTAAGCGGCGCCTTGGGGATCGGTATTGCCGATACATTATTTTTCAAATGTCTGAATCTTATTGGTGCCGGAATGACGGCGATTGTCGATTGTTTATATAGCCCGTTTGTTATCTCTTTATCAATACTTTGGCTTGGCGAGTCGTTTTCAATCATACAGGTAATCGGTGTTGTTCTGGTTCTCTCGGCGGTTTTGGCCGCTACTCACCAAAAGGGGAGAGGGAAAGTTTCCCGCCGCGATTTCTTCATTGGTTTGTTGTATGGTGTGCTGGGAATGGGAACGATGGCTGTTGGGATAGTCATGATAAAACCGCTTTTGGAACAATCCCCGCTGCTCTGGGCCACTGAAATCCGCTTGATTGGCAGTATGATTGTTTTGTTGCTTGTATTTCTCTTTCATCCGCAAAGGAAAAAAATTGCCTTCTCGGCGATTGGCGGGAAAGGTTGGTTATATACATTATCGGGATCGTTTCTTGGCGCCTATATCGCCATGATCCTCTGGCTGGCCGGAATGAAATATGCTCAGGCTTCCACCGCGGCTGCTTTAAATCAGACCAGCAATATATTTATATTTATATTTGCGGCACTTTTCTTAAAAGAGCCATTAAATTTAATTAAAATCGCAGGCATTGTTCTGGCGGTTATTGGTGTTATGCTGATAACCTTCGGGTAGACCAAATTCTGTACAAAAAAAAGTGGCGCCCCGCAGAATTGAACTGCGGACACACGGATTTTCAGTCCGTTGCTCTACCAACTGAGCTAGGGCGCCAGGTCGAGTATTTTTGCTCTTGCTAATGTATCTATATTTCGGCTGTTGTCAATCTATTTTTAGGATGAAAAGTATACTTTTCTTACAGAAGGCGTGAGAATCCAGACTAATGCTGTCAGCGACAACAAACCAATGATAATACCATAGACATTATTTAATCCAAAAGCTGATAAGATAACAATAATTCCCAAAATAGCGGTATAACCGATCCATCCCCATTTCTGTTTGTTCATGAATCCGGTACTAAAAATGACTACCGGCAGTCCATAGAGCAAAATGAGGATATTGTTCCCAACGTCTC
>JAQBFG010000077.1:0-15633 GCA_032123495.1 Candidatus Zixiibacteriota bacterium
CGGCAGATGTCCACATCTGCCCGAGGGTAATTATTAAACACATTTTTCATACCAACTCACCCTTGATTTATTCCTTACATCTTTATTAATCTGATAATGATTGCAAAGGCAAAAATTACAATTTTGCTACAAAGAAATTGTTCGAAAAGTGCTTTTTGACAAAACGAACCCATTTTCGCTGTAATTGCAGGAGTTGGTTTGGGTTATAGGGATTTTTGAGATTGCCGCGTCGCTCGCCCTTAGCGAATTCCTCGCAATGACATGAAAAATTACCTAACCCATCGCAAGCGGTGGGGCACCCAATGATTAAGCCGCTGAATTGACTTTACCTCATGTTTTATATTTGCTATAATAAATCAGACTACAATGACTATATGGAAAAAGAGGTGTCTTTATGAAGTATCTAAAAAGCAAAACTCTGTTTATCTCAATGCTCGGCTTAATAATTTTGCTATTTGCCTGCTCAAAGAAATCAACGCAACCAACCGCACCCGGTGTTTACAAAATCGCATTTAGTCTGGACATCGCCGATAATGAAAATAATAATATATATACTATCAATCCTGACGGAACTGAATTATCCCAATTAACCTTTGCTTCCTCGACCTCCTCTAATGGCGATCCTATCTGGTCCCCCGATGGCAATTATATATTTTATAAAGATTTTATGAATGAAGCCAATGAGATCATCAGGATGAAAGCTGATGGAACTGAAAAAGTCAACCTGACCCAATATTCCGGGTTGGATAGATTGTGCGATATATCTTCCGATGGTACAAAAATGGCTTTTATTTCTGACCGCGAACAGAGCACATATAATATCTTTGTGATGGACCTCGATAGCATGACGACGACTAATATTACCGAAGGACAGGTATTTGAGAGTCGTCAGGTTAAATTTACGCCCGATGGTTTGCGGCTTCTTTACTCCACCAATACCGCCGGGTATTACGATTTATGCCTTGAAGATATCGATGGAATTGCGCAAACTTTATTAAGTAATCATACTTATGATGACACCTATGGAGTTGTTGCCCCTAATGGATTAAAAATCGCCTATGTATCCACCGCTGAAGGAGCGGAGAATAGTGATATCTGGGTTTGCTCGATTGATGGCACCAATCGTACCAAAATAAGCACATCAACTAAGGTGAAGTTGGAACCATGTTGGTCGCCGAATAGCCTAAAAGTGGCTTACACCGAATTAATAAATTCAGATACCGCAAATATTATTGTGGTCAATGCCGATGGTTCAAATGCTATATGTCTGACTGATAGTTCCGCCGTTTATTATAATGCCAAATGGTCGCCGGATGGTGTAAAAATCGCGTATATTTCTTTTATGCAAACTACATCTGAGTTATTTGTTATGAACAGTGACGGCTCGGGGAAATTGCAGTTAACAAATACTTATGGTGCCGGTCGTGTGTATTATCTGGCCTGGTCGCCAGCATTGTAACAAGCCACGTCACATAATTACTTACTCAGGATTGACCTGCGGCTCAGTTGGTGATTGCTTTTTCTTTTTGCAGGCGTAGCATTATCGGCGGGAGATTATTTTATTAGTACTTCTTGCGTTTCCTGCTTCTTGAGATTGTTTTCGGCGTAAAACAGGCCGTATGCCTTATCTTCGCTCATAATATGATCCAGCAGCCAATTCCAAAGAAATACCATCAGTTTTTCTGCCGATACTGTTTGTCCGGCATTGTACTCATTTTGAAATAGTTTGGTGACATCGGAAAGACCGGTGTGTAACCCCTGATGTTTCTCCAGTTTAGGATAACCAATCTCGCTCAAAAATTGTTCCTCATGCGCAAAATGAGTTTTGCAGTATTCGATCAATTGACTGATGATATCGCCGGTGATCTCTCGTTCTTTTTCTTCATGAATAGCTTCATCAAGTTGATTGATAATTTTGATGATATTTTTATGCTCTTCGTCCATTTCAGGAACAAAAACGCTGTAGCAGTTATCCCAAGTGATAAATGGCATTTTAAAACCCCTTTTTGTTTTTTGTCCCTATATATATTAATTCGTCATAAAGCTGACTTTTCTTAATGGCCGGCGAGCGCCAATTATCTTGACTTTGATAAAGTCGATTGTTAGTTTGATAATTCATATAATAACTGCGGCGGACGAGGATGTTCGCCACCCACCGTATGTTGATGGGGAGAAAGAGATTATGACGAAAGAAAAAAATATAGATTATGCCGGGGCCGGGGTTAATATCGATGCGGCCGAAGAATCAGTCGAGCGGATTAAAAAACTGGCAAAAGCGACCTTTAATGATTCGGTTTTGACCGGAATCGGTTCATTTGGCGGGTTTTTTAAGCCAGATATGACTGGTATTAAAGAACCGGTGTTTATCAGTTCGACCGATTCGGTGGGAACCAAGACCAAAATCGCCTTTTTAACCGATGTCCATAATACGCTTGGTGAATGTCTGGTGAATCATTGTGTCAATGATATACTGGTGCATGGGGCGAAGCCGCTTTTTTTCCTTGATTATATCGGGATTGGCAAAGTTAGACCGGATGTTATCGAAAAGATTGTCGAGGGTTGTGCGGTCGGATGCAAAAACTCCGGGATGGCGCTGATAGCAGGTGAAATCGCCGAGATGCCGGATATTTATTCGGAAGGTGAATATGATCTGGTCGGATTTATTGTCGGAATGGTTGATAAGAATAGAATTATCAACGGCTCAACAATAAAAGACGGCGATATTGTTATCGGTCTCGGTTCAACCGGATTGCATACGAATGGATTCACATTAGCGCGGAAAATTGCATTTGACAAAGCCGGATTGAAACCGAACGATAAAGTTGATTCACTTGGGACAACAATCGGTCAGGCGCTTCTGGAGGTACATAAATCGTATCTGGAGCCTATACATCAATTGATTGATAAATTCGATATTGCCGGGATGGCCCATATTACCGGCGGCGGTATCGCCGGAAATCTAATCAGGATCTTGCCTGATAATATACAGGCGGTTATTCAAAAAGGAACCTGGGATAATTTGCCGATTTTTGACTGGCTGCAGAAAAATGGCCCGGTCGAAAAGAATGAGATGTATCGGGCGTTTAATATGGGGATCGGGTATATTCTGGTGGTTTCTCCTGATATTGCCGACGATGTTGTCGAATCTTTGAAAAAATCAGGCGAAAAAACGTATAAAATTGGAAAGATTCAAACCGGCGAAAAAAGGGTAATACTGCAGGATTAATTTTATGTTTCTTTTATGTATCATGGATGGCTATGGTCTCAGTGAAGATAGCAACTATAACGCTATTGCGGCGGCCAAAACTCCAAATCTTGATCGATTATTTGAAACATGCCCGCATACTGCCATTGATGGTTCCGGTCTGGCGGCCGGTTTGCCTGAAGGACAGATGGGTAATTCCGAGGTAGGGCATCTCAATTTTGGCGCGGGGCGGATTGTTTATCAGGAAGTTACCAGAATCGATAAATCGATTTCCGATGGTGATTTTTTTACCAATGAAGTTTTTCTTGATGGAATGAAAAAAGCGGTCTCTAATAATTCTGCGGTACATCTTTTTGGACTTGTTTCCGATGGTTGTGTCCACAGCTCAATGAATCATATTAAGGCGCTGGCGAAAATGGCCAAAGATAATGGAGTGACAAAACTTTATCTGCATGCTTTTATGGATGGCCGCGATACCCCGCCTCATTCGGGTGCGGGATATTTAGAAGAAATAGTCGATTATTTTTCAGAAATTGGTTTAGGCAAAGTTGCCACGGTATCAGGACGGTACTATGGGATGGATCGCGACAAACGCTGGGAACGGGTTGAGAAATCTTATCAGGCGATTGTTAATAAGATCGGCGAAAAACATAAAGATCCGGTCGCGGCGATAAAGGAATCATACAAAAAAGATATTACTGATGAGTTTATTCTTCCGGTTGTAATCGATCTGGAAGAAGATAATGAGGGCAAACTGGCCGACAATGATGTTGCCCTGTTTTTTAATTTCCGAGCCGATCGGGTTCGTCAGTTATCATATATTTTTGCGGGACATGATCCGGAGGAATTTAAACATCCCGAAAATCCGAACGTGTTTTTAATCACGATGACCCAGTACACGGCAGATTTGGTAGAGGCCCATATTGCTTATCCGCCGGTACGGCTAATAAACATATTTGGAGAAGTTGTCGCTAATGCCGGAATGAAACAGCTCCGCATCGCCGAAACTGAAAAATATGCGCATGTTACCTACTTCTTTAACGGTGGTCGGGAAGAGCCGTTTGAAAATGAGGATCGCGCCTTGATACCATCGCCAAAAGTGGCAACGTATGATCTTCAGCCTGAGATGTCATCGGTGGCGGTAGCCGATGAAGCGGTCAAACGGATATTGTCAAAAAAATATGATTTGATTGTTCTTAATTTTGCCAACTGTGATATGGTTGGTCATACCGGTCTGTTCGAGGCCGCGGTGAAAGCGGTGGAGGCGGTTGATGCCGGTGTCGGAAGAGTGATTGAGGCAGTAGCAGAGGTTAAGGGTAGAGCTATTATTACTGCTGATCATGGCAACGCCGAGAAGATGTATGATCCAACAACCGATGGACCACACACGGCGCATACGACTAATCTGGTTCCCTGCCTGTTTTTTGACGGGACCGATAGTCATAGTGAATATAAATTAAGAAACGGCGGTATTCTGGCCGATGTTGCTCCGACGATTTTGCAGTTTTTGGGAATAAAACAACCGGTTGAGATGACCGGTGTATCATTAATGGTTTCCGGTGAAATCGCTGTTGACTAATATTAAACATTTTTTTTGGCCCAAAGATAAATCTGTCCGGCTGCGCCGGCTGGAGTTGATCTTCTGGGCATTTTTATTAGCGCTGGCATACTTGCCACTTCCGTTCGGATTTATTGCCTGGTTTGCACTTATTCGTCCAATACAGATAATTTCCAAACTGACACCAAAAGAAGCTTTTAAGGCCGGATATTTTTATTCATTTATGGCCAATCTGTTTCAACTGTACTGGGTGGCAATAGTAACTCCGCCCGGAATGGTGGCAGCGATATTTTTATTATCGTTGTACCCTGCGATTATATTTTCATCATTTGCAAAGCTGTACCAATGGCGCAAATGGGTCGGTCTGGTGACCCTTCCGATTCTCTGGGTCGGAATGGAATATTTCCGAAGTCTGACCGAAGTCTCTTTTCCCTGGACCGATCTGGCTTATAGTCAGGGATACTATTTGACTATGATTCAGATCGTCTCGGTAATCGGTTGTTATGGTTTGTCGTTATTTTTGATGTTGATCAATATTTTTCTCTGGCAGATGTTATCAAAATCAAATCGACCGGAGACAAGAGTAAGCTCGGCTTTGGCGGTTATTGGGATCAGCGTTTTTGTGTTTTTGTATGGCTGGGTGGTTCTACCGCCCTACCCTGAAACCGGTGATATAAAAATTACGATGCTTCAGGGGAATGTCGATCTGGACACCAAATGGAAAAGCGAAACCCGGATGCGCAATTTTGAACTGTACGACTCGTTATCACAAACTGTTGCGAACGATTCGGTCGATCTAATAATCTGGCCGGAAACGGCGGCACCATGTTATCCCCGGGTGGAGCGTCGTTATCGGGATATCCTGGCCGGAACGGCTCGAAGAAGCGGAACGACGCATCTTATCGGGGCGCTTGATGTTATTTATGAAAACAATAAAGAAAAGGCCTACAACTCTGCTTTTCAATTTTCAGCTGACGGTTTAATCGATACCGCTTATCATAAAATAAAACTGGTTCCGTTTTCGGAGCATGTGCCATATCAGGATTATCTTCCGTTTTTGACCCGGGATTTTCTGGCGCAATATCTCGATGTCATTAAAATGCACCAAATACAGTGGTGGTCCGATTTTTACCCAGGAGATACGACGGTTATTTTTAATATTGATAAAGCCGGTTATGCGGTCCTTATCTGTTTTGAGTCGGCTTTTCCGCAATTTGTCCGACAGACTATTCTTGATGGTGCGGAATTTCTGGTGACGATCACCAATGATACCTGGTTTGGCCGCTCATCAGGACCATATCAGCATTTGATTCTGTCGGTTTTTCGGGCGGTGGAGAATCGAATCTGGGTCGCCCGTTGTGCCAATAGCGGTATTTCGGCATTCATTGATCCGTATGGCCGACAGATAGTCTCGACAGGATTGTACACCCGTGATGTTATCAGTGCTAATATTTATCCGCTGGAGGGGCATTCAACTTTTACAAAAATTGGTCCGATAATCGGTCAAATCTCTGCTTTGATTATGGCTGTTTTATTGGTTATATTGTTATTCTTATGGATAAAACGGAAATTTACAAAAAGTCGGTAGCTGTTTCAGTTGTGATTTTATGCCTGGCCATATTTATTGGCTTTTTTGGTACATTTGGTTACACGGCTGATTATGACGGCTGGACAACTTACACATCAACCAATGAAGTCAGAAAAATAGACTTCTTCGATGATTCGCTTCAAGTTGTTACCTCAGGTGGCTGGCTCAAAATCGATCCGATAACGAACGGAATGACCAAGCTGACTAATGTCGATGGATTAGGAACCGGCAATCTTTATGACATATTAAAAGATACCAACGGAAATATCTGGGTGGCAGGTTTTGGCCGGTTAATTAAATTTCAGAATTCCGAATTTAAACCATATTTATTTATCGACCGGAATGACAAACTGATGCCACTTTACGATATTGAAGATGATGGTGATATGATTTGGGTCGGAACCTCGACCGGGTTGGCGCTGTTTTCCAAGAGTAATAATGGCGGGCAGATCGAAGATTTCTATTTTCGGTTTGGCGATCTAAATCCGGAACCGGCAGTTTTTGATATAAAGATCATTGGCGATTCAATCTGGGTAGCAACCTCGGCCGGACTGGCAGTGGCGGATAAGAGCGATCCCAATCTTCTAAAATCATATATCAACTGGAGAACCTTTGGTTCATCGCAGAATCCGGAACTTGCCGGCGACACTGTTTCAGCTTTGGCCTATTATGATGGTTCGATTATTCTTGGGACCAATCAGAATACATATGAACTAACTATAAATGGCGGCGATACATCTTTTATAAAAATTCCTACCCGCGAACCGGCTGCGGTTAGTAGTATGATGGTAACTGGGGATACACTCGCTATTTATACCAGAAACGGATTCTATATTCATAATGGATCTAATACCGTTTGGAACAGTACCGGTACGATTCCAAGTCCAAAATTTTCATCGGGTCGATTTGTCGATGGAGTCCACTGGCTTGGGATGCAAACGGTCGGAATCTATTACAGCGATAATGGGAGTTATTTGAAGCTACCTGATGGGGGCTTGCCGGGTAATTATGTGACAGTGGTCACGGCCAATTCGGATGGCACGGTCGCTGGCGGATTTCAAACGCATGGAGTGGCTCGATTTGACAGTAGTGGATGGGTCAGCGGTGATATTGTTGGAACAATTGCAGGTGGCGTGCGTCAAGGAGTCAGAGCTTTGTTTTTAAATAATGAAAACGATCTTTGGGCCGGGACCTGGGGGAATGGAGTTATGCTCGACAGACCTGAGGGTGTGATAAATTATGATGAAAATAATTCAACCCTGCTTGGAATTTCCGTTAATCCGAACTATGTGGTTGTCAACAGCATGGTATCTTTTTCGAACTATCTGTTTTTGACTAACTATCAAGCGTTTGACGGCCGTTCTGTCTCAGTTGTTAATCTTGAGGATAATAGCGAATGGAGATATTTTGATCGCGCCGATAGTTTGACTTCAGAGTTTCCGGTTTCAATCGATTATTATGATGGGACCTTTGCCGTTGGCACCCAGTACACCGGAGTGTTCACCTATTATTGCGGGGACGATCCTTTTGTTGAGACCAGTATAAAGGCTGTTAATCTCCGTGAAGATAACAGGCAGTTAGGCTCGAATTCGGTAAATGTAGTCAAGTATGATAATTATGGTGTCCTCTGGGTCGGCCACAAATATGGATTATCTCGCTATGATGAGGGAATACCTCGTTTTGATGATATTATTTTGCCGATCGGATTTGGACCGGAGGTTACGACGCTGATATTTGACGGTCGGAATAATGCCTGGATTGGGGCTCGCAATGGTCTGGCTTTTTATAATGCTTCTGCAGAAAATTTTACGGTTTATACAATATTAAATTCAGGATTGCCGGATGATCAGATAAATGCACTAACTATCAATTCTGCTACCGGTGATTTGTGGGTCGGTACCACGCTTGGATTAAGTCGAATGAGATCGACAATCGGACCACCGACAAATGATGTCGTGCAAATATCTGCTTTTCCCAATCCCTTTCTAATAAGTTCTGGTGCGGAACGTCTCAATTTTAATTATGATGGTGCTGCGACAGTAAGGATATTTTCTCCGGCCGGGGAGATGGTTTGTAAAATTTCGATCAATGTGCCCTGGGATGGAAAAAATCAGAGCGGTGCCGATGTTGCTTCCGGTGTCTATCTGGCTTTGATTACCGATGAATCAGGCGAGGTTGGTCGCTGCAAGATATTGTTGCTCAGGAACTAATCAAAAACGGCTGGATACAATTACTTTTTAAGCTATCCGTTAAAGAAAAAATATTTTGAATCAGACAAAGAACAGAAAAGTGCTGGTTATTGGAGGAGCCGGATATATCGGTTCGGTGCTGGTTTCTCATCTATTGAACAGTCAATACAGTATTGTTGTTCTTGATAAACTTTTATATAACAATGAGAAATCGTTGGAAGATTTTAAGTCAAACCGAACCTTCTCATTTATTTATGGAGATTTCTGCGATAATAACATTCTGGATAAGGCGATGGAAGGAGTTACCGATGTTATCCTTCTGGCGGCGCTCGTTGGTGATCCGTTATGCAAAAAATATCCGGATGAGGCCAGGAGAGTTAATGAAGTCGGCAGCATAAATCTTATCAAAAGATTAGATCGGTACGCACTTGATAAATTTGTCTTTCTGTCAACCTGCAGTAATTATGGACTTCGCGATACCGATGAACCGGCCGATGAAAACGCAGAACTTAATCCCAAATCGCTTTACGCCGAAACCAAAGTGAATGTTGAACGGAATCTGTTAAGTAATGCCAAAAACATAAAATATTCCTGGACAATATTACGTTCTGCGACCGCTTTTGGATTATCACCCCGGATGAGATTTGATTTAACCATATCGGAATTCACCAGAGAACTGGCGCTTGGTCGAGAACTTTTGGTGTATGACGAAAATACGTGGCGACCGTACTGTCACGTTGATGATGTTTCTGATGCTATTTTAAAGGTGCTTGAAGCACCCAAAAATTTAGTGTCCGGCGAAATATTTAATGTCGGCAGTAACGGCGAAAATAATACAAAGAGAACTGTTGTCGATCTTATCACGGCTCAATTGAAACAAAACAAAGTGAAATATGAAAAGGGCGGCCGCGACCCAAGAAATTATAAAGTTAATTTTAATAAAATATCTAAAATCCTCGATTTCCGAACGAAACACACGGTCAAAGAATCGGTGGAAGAATTAATCAATGAAATAGAAGCGGGACGATTTACAGTTATCGAAAGCGATATAAATTATTATGGGAATTATTCTTTAAATCTGTAAAGTAAAACAATCGGCAAGAGCGCCTAATTAAGTAAGATGGCATACAAAATAATTTCAGAAGAAGATATATCGCAAAAAGAGTGGGGCGATTTAACGAGGAATTCTTTTTTTGTTTCACCTCGGTTTGTTTCGATATGGAAGGCCAAAAAAGGCGAACCGCTTTACTATCTCGATGAGGAAAATGGCGCAATAAAAGCCGGGATCGCTGGTATTGTTTCTGGAAAAGGTTTTTTGAAACGATTTGATTCGATGCCAGATGGGTTATTTGGCGGGCCGTTTTTCGCACCTGATTATGACGAGGAGAAGCAACAGAGATTTTTTGCCTCATTTGAAAAATATATAAAAGAGAATAATTATTTAAGAGCTAATATCAATAAACCGCTGAAAAATATAGATTCGCAAATGTTTCAGGTCCAGAAGGTTATAGAGCATGTTTTGGAATTAAGTGACTTGGGCTCACAGCCGCTTCCAAGAGGAATCGGAACCGATGTTCGCGGTTCTATGAAAAGAGGTGCCCGGGTAGAATTGTTTGGTTGTGATGGTGATATTGACCGATTGTACTATCTGGCCCAAACAAGCGCGAAACGCCAGGGCCGAAAAATGATTTATTCCAGACAATTCTTTCAAGAACTTCTGAAAATAGCGGTTGGTAATAAAAATATTCTCTGGCTCAAAGCGATGCTGGATGATCAAATGATTGCTTCTCAGTTGACTTTTTTTGAACGAGGAGAGGCGCTCAACTGGTTTTATTTTTATGATAAAAAGTATAGCTATTATAAACCGGGCTATCTTTTGGCTGATTATGCCATAGATCATTCTATTCAAAATGGTATTAAATATTTTAGTATGGGTAGTACACCGGGTCAGATTGAATCGGTTGTTAAGTATAAGGAAAGATGGGGCTGCGAGGAGCGATCTTATAATAATTATGTTTACTTGAGTTTTCCGGGGAAACTGCTTTGTGGCTGGAGGCGTAGATGAAAGTGCTGCTTTTGGCCGATGGCAGTTCGGTTCATGCGGTTCGCTATCAGGCTGAGCTAAGGTCTCAAGGCGTCGAAGTCTTACTGGTCTCGATTGAGGCGGGTGCGACGGTGGATATGAAATTAAAACCAAAAACTGGGATCGGCGCTATCGACTATGTGTTAACGGCACCGGCTATAAAAAATATTGTGAAAAATGAAAACTTCGATATCATCAATCCGCATTTTGCATGCGGTTACGGATTTATGACAGCGCTGTCGGGAATATGGAAAACAAAACCAGTTCTACTTCATTGCCTTGGTTCAGACATATTGGTTTCTCCACGAAAGTCATCGCTTCATAAATGGCGGGTGACTTATGCACTCAAAAAATCGCATCAGGTAGTTGTTGATTCAGAGTATCTTGGAACAGAAGTAAAAAAACTATTCAATAAAACGGAAAACAAAGTGATATTTTGGGGCGCGGATAAGAAAGCTTTTGATAGTTTTGACCAAAAAGAACAAAGCGGTTTTGTCTGGAAGCAGCCGTTAAAGGTGATTGTACCGCGGGCGCACTACCCGGTGTATAATAATCAATTTGTTATTCTAGCCTTAAAAGATTTAATAAGGAATAAAAATCTAACCATTACGTTTCCGGACTGGGGTGATGATTTAAAAACTTTTAAAGAAATAGTGGCGCACGAACAGATAGAAAACGGGGTAAAATATTATGATTTTAAAAGCAGAGAAAAGTTTAATGAATTTATCTCCGGTTTTGATATATATCTTTCGGCGGCTTTGTCTGATTCATCGCCGGCATCGTTGATCGAAGCGATGGCCTCCGGGTTGTATCCGATTGTTGGTGATATTCCTGGCGTAAAGGAATGGATGGGAATCAATAATGGAATACTTTATAATTTGCATGACACTGAGTCGCTGACAAAGGCATTTGAAAATGTATTAGAGAAACCTCCTGATTTGGATGAATTACTGAGAAGAAATTATAGTAGGGCAAAAAAAGACGGTGTCTTTTCCAAAAACATTGCTGAGACAGTTGCACTGATGCAAGAAATGATAGATAATGCAGGCAGGTAATAAAACAATATTGCTGATAGCATATTATTTCCCGCCATTGGGAATGGGTGGTGTTGGACGGCCGTACGCCCTTTTTCGCTATTTGCCTGACTATGGTTATAATGTCATTGTACTTACGGTGAATGATATTCTTTACCCCCAATACGATTATTCCTTATTAAATGAGAGTGATAAAGAAAATATTTATCGAACTGGTTCGTTTGATCCGGCGAGAATCCTGTATTTGATGGGAAAAAGAAAATTGGGACAATCCGGGTATCCGACGATGAGCCGAAAATTGCCATTTTATTTCCCTGATTTGAAACGAGGATGGATATATTTTGCCAAAAAGAGACTAAATAAACTTCTAAAAAATAATGACTTTTCAGCGGTGATTACAACTGCACCGCCGCCTTCGGTTAATCTGCTTGGTCTGGAAGTTAAGAAGATATCGCAAATCCCATGGGTGGCTGATTTAAGGGATTATTGGTTTTCACTCCCGATTGAGAAAATATATTCCGATGGTGAGAAAAAAAACTATTCACTACGGCTAAAAAGTGAAATACAGAACCAGGCCGATCAGATCATATCTGTGAATAATGATATTAAAAAATATTATGGTCGCGGTGAGGTAATCATGAACGGTGCCGATCAATCGGTTTTGGAGCAGTGGCAGAAGTCCGGCCAGATAACCAGCGAAAAACTTACGATTGGATTATTGGGGACATTTAATTATTTGGTTCCGGCGGAGCCGTTGTTTGAAGCAGTTAGGGAAATAATTGACAGTAATAAAATATTGGAAGAGAAAATACAAATTATTCATGCAGGTTTTACTGATGCCGAATTTGATAACTTGATAAATAAATATGCTCTGGGCAAGATAGTGATAAAAAAGGGATATCTTGAACGCTCCCGAGCGATTGAGGAATTGTTGCCTTGTGATATTCTGTATATCGGTGTGAACAAATTCGATCAGTATAACATTCTTCCAGGGCGGGTTTTTGATTATCTGGTTTCTGGTAAACCTGTTTTGGGACTGGTGCCGGAAAACTCAGATATAGCGTATTTGCTCGATGATTATCCGTATGGAACCGCGATTACCGACTATGATATTGAAAAAGTTGTAAATTACTTAAGAGTATCTTTGGAAAAGAAGATGAATAACAGTTTGCCGACGCAGAGTTTTGAGTATGATGCTGAAAAATATACGATGCCAGTGTTGGCCAAAAAATATGCAGCGGTGCTGGATAGATTAGTAAGATGAATGAAAAAGCACATATATCAGTGGTCGTTATTAGCTTCAATGGGATGGAGTTTATAGAAGATTGTCTGGCAACAGTACAAACTTCTCTGGAAAATGTAGGTTCTGAGATTTTGGTGGTTGATAATGGTTCCAGCGATGGTGCCGTTGAGTTGATAGAGAGCAGATATTCCAATATCCAACTTATAAAAAATAAATCCAATCTTGGTTTTGCTAAAGCTGTCAATCAGGGAATTGAAAATAGTTGCGGTGAATATATTCTTCTCCTAAATCAGGATACAAGAATTATTGAAGATGCAATCGTTAAGTTGGCAGAGCGAATGGAAAGCGATTCGAATATTGGTACAATCGGTCCCAAATATATTGGTTTTGACGGAAAGCTTCAAAAAGCATGTCGTGCTTTTCCGAAGTATCGGGATTTAATATTTACTTTTTTAGGATTGTCAAAACTGTTTCCAAAATCAAAAATATTTTCATCCTGGAAAATGGGTTGGTTTGATCATTTGCAGGAAGCAGAAGTCGATCAACCGATGGGAGCGGCGTTGATGGTTAAAAGATCAGTGCTAAACGAAATCGGCGGTTTTGATGAGCAATTTAGAATATTTTTTAATGATGTTGATTTCTGCCGCAGAGTAAAAAAGGCCGGATATATTAATCTGTACTATCCATCGGCTGTGATCGAACATTATTATGGCGGCAGTATCAAAAAAATAAAACCGCAAATGGTAATGGAATGGCACGGGGCGATCGTTAGATATTTTAAAAAGTACAGCGAAACTATTCCGAGTAAAATTATTGCCCTGGTTTGGGGAATATTTTTAATACTTCTATCTTATCCGAGAGCATTATATCATAGAATAGTAAAATAATAGACGATGATATTTGCGCTACTTAAGCATCGTCATCTTTTTAGTTTCGATATATTCACCAGTTCTTAGTCGATAAAAATAGATTCCCGATGACAATGGGCGATTATTTGCATCGGTTGCGTTCCAAATATAGCTGTAATCACCGGCCGGTTGATACCCGGGATTGTATGAACTTATTAGCTGACCAAGAATATTAAATATCTCCAAAGTTACCTCGTCAGATTTTGGAAGCGAATAGCGAATGGTCGTGGAAGGGTTAAATGGATTTGGGAAATTTTGTTCCAGACTATAATATTCGGGAAGTTGTTGGTCGGTTTCTTCGTCGCTGTCGAGCGTAATGGTCGGGGAATAGACGACCCTAAATATTGTGCAACTATCTTTGTAGGCGGTGAGATAATAATCATTTCCATATAGGAGATCGACCTGCGAATCATAATATCCGCTTTCATCGGTTAAACCTGATTCGAGAATGTGACCATCCATTGTGATTGTAACGGTCACATCAGAAATTGGAACATTATTGATAGATGAAAAAAAGGAAGCTAAACCTTTGGTTGCAGCAACGGTAAGATTTAATTTTGACGGTTTTGTCTGGTAGTGCTTAACGGTCGGGTCACCAAAGAAATTCTGACCGTATATCAAATCGCGATAGTATGGGTAATCGAGCCAGGAGTAATACATCGCTTTAACCGGGCTGCCATCGGCATCACCATAAAGATGTTTTGTAAAAGATGCTTCCAGAAAATAGCTGGAATAGACCCAACCCCAACGGGAATAGGCGACCATGCCGATCGCACCGGCATTTTTAGCGGCAATAATTGTTTCGACAAATGACCAATCGTCGGGTAAACTATTGGTGCTATCCAAATCATAACCACCTACCTGACATGAAAGCGAATAGTACAGAGACACTTTTCCGTTAGGTTCCAGATTCAGCAGACTTCCATGAGGACTGCTCTGCGGTGATGAAAGGATCAATGATGCCGGCCAGTCGTCATAACCGGACGCCTTGACTCTGAAACCGTCGCGGCGACCATGCGCCAGGATATGAACAAAACCAAATCCCTCGGATATCTTGTCGATACCTTCGGCGCCGTTCGGATTGGTCGGGCTGGCATCGATGCCATCCGGCATTTCGATAGTCTGCGCCGTGTCAGTTAAAATATTTTCGGGGAGTTCATTGGCGATAAAACCATGTTGCCCCATTGACGGATAGTCACGCATCTGATCGGAGCTGAAAATCAATGTTTTTTCGAGATAATCAAAATCGCCATTGCCGGGATTGGTTTGATACAGAATAAGTTTAGCGACATAATTTTCTATGGCAGTAACCGTCATAACCGGCAACCGTCCGACTAAAAGTTCTGGCACTATATCCGGGGCATCGTGGGTCGGCTCACCCCAAACACCATCACCATCGAGATCCCATTCGCCGTCAAGATCGGCGTAATATAGATCAGACGGCATCAGATTATACGGATCCGAGGGTGCTGTGCTGGTATTGTAATAGTACAAATATCTGACCGGGACAACAGCATCATTACCGCCCAATAAGACATATTCGCCGCCGTTATTATAAAAATCTATCAGGTAATTACGTACCTTCTCAATATTATCGATCCCGGGATAATTGGCATAAATCGAATCGGTCATTTTAATGATTGTCGGAATGCCAGTGGCGTTTTTAAAGATAACCAAATCATCGAAAGCCGAAGCAAGATCGGGTGAAGTGATAATAACATACTTGGGAACAATTTCAGTGCTATCAGATGAGCCTACTTTACTTGAAAAAAGATTTGAATGATCCTCATCATAATTATCGAGGAACGCAAAAAGACTTTGCTCA
>JAQBFG010000078.1:0-4186 GCA_032123495.1 Candidatus Zixiibacteriota bacterium
CTGCTTTGATTGACACAATGATTATTCTTTCCGATGCCTTAACTACTCATGCGCAAGCAAATATTGAAATTACCTTATGGCCCAAACCGTTTAATCCATTTATATATTCGATGTTTGGCAAAGATTCGGTTTTGGTCAAAAACAGTTTTATAACAGACTCTTATAATTCCGATTCCGGATCATATGCGACAACCAAAATTGATAGTATGGGAAGTGTCGGTTCAAATGGTGAAGTTTTTGTAGCCAACGGCGCCTATATTGGCGGAGATGTGGTTTCATCATTAGCCGGCGGCACCGATGTGCACCCCGGGGCAACGGTAACCGGTGACATAACTGATGATATTCCTGAAGTAGATATTCCGTCGATTCCGGAATCTGAATTTTTGTGGGCAGAAGCCAACAACACCGCTCCCGGCGGATTATCTGGAAGTTATAGTTATGATATGATCTCCGGTGAACTGGTAACTAATGGCGATCTTGTTTTGGCCAGCGGGGTTTATTATTTTGAATCAATTGAATTGAAAAATAAGGCTTCCCTATCTCTTGAACCGGGTGCCAATGTCACCATTTATGTCCGCGATACGACATATTTTAAAAACGGCGGGGAAGTTAATTCCGGCGGCGATCCGGCAGATTTACTTATTATCTCGCAGGGCCCGGTATTCCTAATGAACGGTGGAGATATGTATTGCTCCATTTATGCGCCGGAATCCAGAGTAGATTTGAAAAATAGCGGTGATTTTTATGGTTCAGCTGTTGGTTCGGAGATTTTATGTCATAACAGCGCCAAGTTCCATTATGATAGAGATCTGGCCAACTTCAAAAAGGACGAATGGCTGTTCGCCGAAGTTGTCGGCTGGCGCGAATTGTAAACATTAACTTGCCAATACCGGCTTTATTTATTAGTTTATAAGCCGAAGAGATAAAAAAAGATAATACCCCACCCGGAATCCGGGTGGGGCTTTTTCGCTTGCGGTAAACTTTGGTCGTTTGGCTGAAAGAAAATAGGTGAGATGACAATAACAATAAACAAAAAAAGAAACCTGCTCGATACCATTGTTGGCAAATTTGCCGCAACAGTTCCGTATGAGAAACTTCGCACGAAAATTGAAAATGGCGATGAATCTGATTTAACTGTGACCGGACTGGCCGGTTCATCGCCGGCAATACTTCTCGCCAATCTGATCGAAACCGAAACCAACCCGATTATCGCGGTGATGTCTGACCCGGACGAGGCAGAAAATCTTTATGACGATTTGGTTTTTCTTCTCGGTGAGAATAAAGTGGGGCATTTTTGCGCGATGCAATCGCCACCGTATGAGTTCCGGTCACCCCAAGCCGAAACAGTTGGTAAGCGCCTATCAACCTTATCCCGGTTAAAAAGAGACGAATTAAAAATAGTGGTGACCTCGGTGCCGGCGGTAATCGAACCGACCATTACAATGGAAGATTTTGAAGCGGCCGGATTATATCTGAAAGTTAATGATGAGTTGGAAATAACTGATCTGGCCGAAAAAATGATTACGCTTGGATTCAGGCGTGTTCCGATGGTTGAGGAGGTCGGCGATTTTGCCCAACGTGGCGGTTTGATAGATTTTTTCTCCCCCGGTTTTGACTATCCGGTCCGGGTTGAATTTTTTGGCGACGAAATAGATACTATCCGAAAATTTGAAGTTCCCTCGCAGCGAACAATCGGGCTTTTAAATGAAGTGATGATTCTCCCCCGCCGGGAAGTAGCAATCACGCAGGAAACAGTCGAAAAATATATCGAACAGATACCAAACTCAGATGCCAGTTTGGTCCGGGCGCGATATCTCAATGACCCGGAGCTTCCCGGTTTGGAATGGCTGGCTGTTTTGTTTGGTATGAAGCGGGGTTGTTTGACCGATTTTATCCCGGCCGACTCGCTCTTTTTTGTTGCCGGCGCCGGGAATATTGAAGGGGTGATGTCGGATATTACGACCGATGCCGGACGTCATTATGAGCGGATGAAAGAGCGGATGTCAAAACTTCCTGACGTGGTCAAATATTACGAAAACCGCAACCTCCTACTCAAGGCAATTTTGGAAAGTCGAATTATCGACTTTGTACCGTTTAAGGGCGGGCGCAAAGATATTATAGATTTTGAATGCCGGGAACATCCGGCGATCGGATCACGATTTGATCTCTTATTAACAACTATCAGCAGTTTCCAAAACAGTGGAATCAATTTCTTTATCGCCGCCGATAATCCGGGGCAGGCATCGCGCCTTAATGAGCTGTTGTTGGAAAAGGCAAATGAAACCATTGCCTTTCCGATTGAAGTCGCATTGCTTAAAGGCGGGTTTGTCTCAAGAGCCAACAATCTGGCGGTCCTGACCGATCATCAGATATTCGGACGGTATTTCCGCCGCACCCGCAAAAAGAAATTCAAAGAGGGGGTGGCGATTCAAAGTTATTCCAATCTTTCGGTCGGCGATTATGTCGTCCATACCGATTTTGGGATCGCTCAATATAAAGGATTAAAAACGATTGATGTTGGCGGCCAAAAACGTGATTGTCTGTTTTTGATATATGCCAATGATGATAAGTTATATGTTCCAATCGAAGAGTTTAACCGGGTATCAAAATACTCAGGAAAAGACTC
Source organism: Candidatus Zixiibacteriota bacterium (assembly GCA_032123495.1). Taxonomy (GTDB): domain Bacteria; phylum Zixibacteria; class MSB-5A5; order GN15; family PGXB01; genus JAAERC01. Next base: position 2,627 of record JAQBFG010000078.1, read on the forward strand.
GGCTCCCAAACTCTCCCCGCTTGGCGGAACAGCCTGGGAAAAAACCAAGGCCCGCACCAAAAAGGCTATCGTCGACATGGCCGAGGATCTTCTTAAGATCTACGCCGAGCGCAAAACCCGCCCGGGAATCGCTTTTGGTCCGGATACGACCTGGATGCGTCAATTGGAGGCCTCGTTTCCGTACGAAGAAACCCCTGATCAGCAAAAAGCTATTAATGCTCTCAAAGCTGATATGGAGAAGCCGACTCCGACTGATCGCTTAATTTGCGGAGATGTCGGTTATGGTAAGACCGAAGTAGCTATTCGCGCTGCCTTTAAGGCGGTCGAATCGAACAAACAGGTAGCGGTGCTGGTTCCGACGACTATTCTGGCACAGCAGCATTTGAATACATTTACTCAAAGACTGGCGGAATTTCCAATTAAAGTCGAAATGCTGTCACGTTTCCGAACGAAGGTTGAGCAAAAAGCTATTGTCGAAGAACTGGCTGCTGGAAAGATCGATATTATTGTCGGGACTCATCGGCTGCTATCCAAAGATGTCAAGATTCCAAATCTCGGATTATTGGTTATCGACGAAGAGCAACGGTTTGGGGTGAAGCATAAAGAATCTCTAAGAAAAATAAAAACTACCGTTGATACAATCGCCATGACGGCAACACCTATTCCGAGGACACTGCAAATGTCGCTGATGGGTGCACGGGATATGTCGTTGATTAATACTTCTCCCAAAGACAGACTGCCGATTATGACCGAGATCTGCGAGTTTCAGCCGGAAGTTATTGCCGAGGCAATTCTTAAAGAGATCGACCGCGGCGGGCAGGTCTTTTTTGTCCATAACAGGGTGCAATCGATAGAGGCGATTCATCGTTATATTAAAAAACTTTTGCCACAAGTAACGGTGGCAGTGGCTCATGGTCAGATGCACGAACGATCTCTTGAGGGAATCATGCTTGCCTTTATAGCCGGTAAGTTTCAGATATTGTTATGTACTTCAATTATTGAGTCGGGATTGGATATACCATCGGTTAATACTATTATTATCAATCGCGCTGACCGGTTTGGATTGGCCCAGTTATATCAGCTTCGCGGCCGGGTCGGACGATCCTCGAATCGTGCCTATGCATATTTGCTGGCACCGTCGTATCGCCATATGACACCCGATGCGCGAAAGCGTCTACGGGCTATCGAGGCACATGCCGACTTGGGCAGTGGGTTTGCATTGGCGATGAAAGATCTGGAAATTCGCGGTGCCGGGAATATTCTTGGGGCGCAACAGTCTGGTTTTATCGAGGAGGTCGGTTTTGATCTTTACACCAAACTGCTCGAAGAGGCGATCTGCGAACTAAAAGGCGAGGAGATTATCAAACCGCCCGAAACCAAATTGGATACCGATATCGAACTTATTATTCCTGATAACTATATGCGCGACCGTGAGCAAAAAGTGGAGCTGTATCAAAAGATCGCCGGGTCAAAAAAGCTTTCTGAAATTGAAGCGATTCGGGATAATATTGAAGATCGCTTTGGAAAACTTCCATTTCAGGTCGCTAATCTTATTGAAGC
>JAQBFG010000079.1:0-12233 GCA_032123495.1 Candidatus Zixiibacteriota bacterium
AGCCGGTGCTTTTTTCCTCTACCGGTTTTTCCTGGAAAATAAAATATCCGGCGGCAAAAACTACTATTACCGCAACAATAATAAGATTTGCATCCCGCGCCGATAATTTTGCTTCAAGGCTCTTTGCAGGATTCTTGATACTGATGGCGTGAATGAGAGCAACAATAAATAACCCACCCCCATATATCCACCATAGGATAAAATTGCGGCCCTTGCTCTTTGCAATTAAGGCGGGAATCCAGCCAATTAGCAATGTGACAAAAATGAGTTTGACTAGAAATACTGCAAAACCTAATCCTGGATCCATAATATAAATCTCCCATAATTATCTATCAAAAATGTACAGCACCGACATTCCCCTTAATCGGCATTTACAAAATTGAATTTTCAAAAATATAATATATCTTTATAGCTGCTCCTATTCTAAATTTAAGCCAGTTCCATAAGCTCGTTTAACCGAGTTTACTCCCTTAACCTTTTTTATTTTACGTAAGACCCGCTCTAATTGATTGAGACTGTTTACTTCAACAATAATATAACCTACGGTACTTGTTTCAGAAAAGTCAATATTGGCCCCGCGGACATTTGTATCACTGTCGGCAATTGAATCGGTAATTTCGGCCAGAATATTTTTACGCGGCGAGACATCGATTTCCAAACGAACCACAAAATTTTGCTCATGCCCGACATCCCACGAAACCGGGACCGTTCGTTCCGGCTGTTTGATCAATTCCTGGGCGAAAGAACAATCGGAACGGTGAATCGTTACACCCCGTCCCCGCGTAATATAGCCGATTATTTCTTCACCCGGGATCGGTTGACAGCATCCGGCAAACTGGAACATCATATTGCCCATACCCTCGATTCTGATTCCCCGCTCATGGCGAAAACGCTTGAGAACCTGATCGACCGAGACCTCTTTAGATTCTTCCACCAACGGCGTAATTCGGGTTATTACCTGGTGACAAGATACATTACCGTTGCCAAGAGAATTATAGAGGCTCTCAATTGATGTATGTGAAAAACCCTGCGCGATATCCAAAAATTCATCGTCGGGTGGGAGTTTTAAGCGATGTTTTTTTAATTCTCTTTCAAGCAGTTCCTTGCCCAGCGCCACTGCCTGTTCATAACCGGCCTGTTTCAGCCACCGCCGTATTTTTGACCGAGCCGAGGAGGTCTTGGCTATTTTCAGCCAATCCTGGGTCGGGTGACGGTGAGGGCTGGTTAAAACCTCAATCTTATCTCCCGATTGTAATGGTGTTGATAACGGCATGATACGTCCGTTAATTTTGGCACCACTGCAATGCATCCCGACTTCAGTATGAATACTATAGGCAAAATCGAGCGGAGTGGCCCCGGCGGCAAGGTGTATGATTTCTCCCTGAGGGGTATAGACAAAAATATCTTCCGCAAACAGGTCAATTTTCAAAAACTCCAGAAATTCGGAAGGATTGGTCATATCTTTCTGCCAGTCGAGAACATCGCGAAGCCAGAGCATCTGTTTATCAGATTTATCCAGTTCCTGTTTGCCTTCTTTATAGAGCCAGTGGGCAGCGATTCCATTTTCGGCTATCCGGTGCATCTCATGAGTTCTTATCTGAATCTCGACAACCTTACCATCCGGTCCAAATACAGCTGTATGTAGCGATTGATAATTATTTGGCTTGGGATTGGCGATATAATCGGAAAATTTATAGTCAACCGGTTTCCAAAGTTCATGAACCAGACCCATTGCATGATAACATTCGGGTTTTGTTTGGGTAATTATTCTGATGGCAAACAAATCGGCGATCAGTTCAAACGGGACCTTCCGAATTTTGACCTTGCGATAGATGGAGTCAATATGTTTAGCACGGCCATATACTTTGGCTTTAATCCCATTATCACTTAGAACTTTTTTAATCGGTTCAACCAGAAGGGCAATATATGCTTCTCTTTCGTCTTTTTTTAATTCAACCCTTTTGGCCAGATCTTCATAAATTTCCGGTTCGAGAAATTTCATCGAAAGATCTTCAAGTTCCATTTTAACCTTGGCAATTCCAAAGCGATGCGCCAGCGGAGCATAGACCTCGCGAGTCTCGGTGGCAATCCGATTAATTTTATCCGCTTTCAAATGCTGTAAGGTTCTCATATTATGTAGTCGATCACCCAGTTTAATCAGAATAACACGAATATCCCGAGTCATCGAAAGAAGCATCTTACGGAAATATTCAACCTGGCGCTCTTCCTGTGATTTGAACTCAACCGTCCCCAATTTTGTAACACCATCAACCAGAGATGCTATTTCTTCGTTAAACTCGCGAGTTATATCTTCCAGTGTAACATCGGTGTCCTCGACAACATCATGAATCAGACCGGCCGCAATTGTGGATGAATCGAGATGAAGCTCGGCCAAAATCAGTCCGACATTCAGGCTGTGAATTACATACGGTTCGCCCGATTCGCGGATCTGTCCGGCGTGAGCAGCATCACAAAACTCGTACGCCTTTCTAACCAAAGGAATATTGATATTGGCATTAAATGACTCAACTCTAATAATAAATTCAGCCAGATTCAGGACACCACTCATTTGCTTACCTCTGAATTTGACATCATCGAAATAACCGTTTTTGCAATATCTTCCGGTTTCATAGCAGACATTTTGTCTTTTTCATTGGGCGGTTGTAATACCAGATGCCCCTTTCCCAAAGGCCCCCACCTAACCGGTGACATGGCAAAATTGTTCGGGTATAAACCAACTACCTTGGTGCCAACTGCAGCGGCCAGATGAAGCGGGCCGGTCGAATTGGCAACAACAACATCGGCCAAAGATAACAGACCGCCCAGAGTTCTGATATCTGTCTTCCCGGCCAGATTAATCAATGCAACATCATTTCTATCTGCAATTTTATCGATCTCTTTTTTTTCTTCGCCAGATCCGGTTAAAACAACCGAATAGTTACGATTTTTTAATATATAACAAAGTTTAATAAAATAACCAAGCGGCCAACAGTCAGCCGACCCACCTGAACCGGGATGAAGAACAATAAAACGGTCAGAGATTTTGGCATCGGCAAGGATTTTTTTAGCAGCGTAAATCTCTTCTTCTTTAAGATAAATATGCGGGACATTGCTAACTTCGGACCGATTGAATATTTTTAAATAATCCAGATTATATTCTGACTCATGTTTTTTATTTGCCTTACGGCTATGAAATAAGAATCGGGTAAAATAAATCGATTTAAACCGGCGAGCGGTTCCAACACGAATCGGTATTTTTGATTTATAAATAACTTTGCTTATTATCTTATCAGGATACACAACCAAAGCAACTTTATAGTTATTGTTTTGAAGAGTATCGCAAAGTTGTTGACGACAATCCTCATTATTTCTCAGCGTAGTATTATTAATTTTGATCACTTCATTGATGCAATCGTTATTTTCCAAAACCGGTGCGGCATAATCTGAGGCTAAGACATCTACCAAACATTCGGAATAGTTAACCTTGACAGATTCAATTAATGGTATCGCAAGAATCAGATCGCCAATTCGATCGGTCCGACTGATAAGAATACGATCACCTTTTTCGAGAGATATTTTTTTAGGCATTTGTATCATCTCCCGATTTGCCCTGTTTGATTAGGTTTCTCAGCTTTGAATATTTCACCATCACCGCCATTGCCGAAAAAGCCGATATAATAAATCCTTCCAGTCCGTCCAAAAATCCGAGTTTAATAAAATAATGTTTGATAAACGACACCGGCGGTTTGAAAACAATATGATACCATCTCGATTCTTTGCCTGATTTATAAGCCTGTTGGGCACCCAATGTAGTATAAGTGGCAAACTTTTCAAAGTACTGTTCGATTGTAATATAACTATAATGAAGAATCTCGCCATTGAGATAACCAACGCGGCCATTTAAGATAACTTTTTCATGTACCACCGATTCATTAAAATCGCCGTCTGCTTTTCTGAATAGGCGAAGAATATAGTCAGGATACCAGCCACAATGATAAATCCATCGGCCCAAAAAGTTTGTTTTTCGTTTTATATTATAACCGCTAATGTCTGTTTCGGACAGAACTTCTGTACTTATTTCTTTGGCCAACTCGGGTGATAACTCTTCATCGGCATCAAGCGATATTATCCAGTTGCCGGAAGCTTTGCTAACTCCCTCTTTCTTTGATGGACCGTATCCTTTCCACTCTATCAGATAGACTTTGGCACCCAGACTTTCGGCGATCTCGATTGTTCTATCGGTGGAACCACTGTCAACAACAATGATCTCATCGGCAATCTGAAGTGACAACAAACATCGCCTGATATTGGCTTCTTCATTACGAGTGATAACTACTGCTGAGAGATTTGGCATTTCCCCTCCTGTTTGCAATAATCGATCACTTTAACAAACTCTTCATAAATCATATCGGCGGTTAAATCGCTAATATCGTTATCATTTTTTGACAGAACAGTTCCGCACGATTGACCAAACGGAAACCATATTTTATAATTATCCAGATACCTTCGATACAATGCGACTACTGGGATCTCAAATGATCGGGCGATATGCACCAATGACGTATCAGGGGTGATAAAGATATCAAGATTTTTTAAAACTGCTGAGGCTTCAATTAGATTTAAACCTTCTGGGATTAATTTAATTTTATCAGGAAATTGTTTTTCAAGCTGTTTCGTTTTTTCTCGATCGTCACCTATTGCAAATAATATAATTCGCAATTTATTATTAAAGCCTAAAATCTTCTCCAAGAGTTTGACGGCGACATCATTTGAGAGCATTCTCTCCGGTGAACCGGCAGACAGATTATATCCGACAAGAAAAGATTTTTCCTTGTTACTTTTCAAATCATTAAATATCCCAGCCGCTTTTTGATTGGTCTCTTCATTAATAAACGGTGGTGCAAAACAATCCGGTTTTTCATAAGAGAGACCAAAGGCCTCAAGCAGTTTCAGGCTATTGGTGATAACATGCCCGGTATTGTTGTTACGCGGATCGAAATTAAAATCATAATATTTTCGAAATCTATCCTTGCCAACGGCCACTCGTGGTTTTTGCGGGACACCAAAGATGGTCATCAAAAGCGAGTTCACCGAGTCCCGTCCAACCAGATCTACCACACAATCATATTCCTCATTTCTTATTTTTTTCAGCATTCTTATATCAGACCAGATATTTTTTTGATAATAATAGATATTATAAAATCTCGGATCATTTTCTATTATCGGTTTACAATCGAGGGAACCGAGAATAGATAGTTTTATATTGGGAAAATGTTTTAAGAGTACATTAAAAATTGGAAAAGCAATAAATATATCACCGATTTTTTCCGGTCGAATGAACAGTATTTTACACTCAGTATCTTTGCCAATTGAAATCGATCCCTTATGCTCGGCTCTTCTGGAAAAACTCAAAAGTGCCAGTGGCACTTTTTTGAGCAAAAGCTCTATCGGTTTTAAGATACTCATACAAACAAAATCATTTCTTTGTCTTAAACCTGTTTATTGGCGGCAACTCTGTTCTGTTTCATTTTATTAAACTGTTCAAAAATCTGTTCTGGTTCAATGTCAAATAAATTATCAACATTTTGAGACACAATAATTCCGAGCTCTTGTCGGTAAGGCCGCCAGGATTGGACATTGCGAATATGCCCCGAATATAGTCCAATGACCGGTATTTGCATTAAGCGAGCAATATGTATCATTGATGTATCCGGGCTTATCAGCATATCTAATTTACTCATTAAGGCACTGACATCCAGAATTGATAAATTTTCCGGGATCAAGACCGTTTCGGCCTTCGTTCCTGCTTGTATAGACAGAGCTTTGTCCCTATCAGCCATAGTGGAAAAAATAATAAATTTTACTTTCGTATGTTTGTTTTGAATCAGAGCCATAGTTCTCTGATATTTTTCAACCGATAAGATACGGGAATCACTTCCGGCCGATATATTCAGCCCGGTCCAAAAGCTCTTGGAGTCAATATGGGGGAGCCAAAACTTTTCTGCTTTTTGGCGTGAACTATCTGGCAAAAATATGGAATGAAAGGGTTTAATTGTTGTGGGATCTAAACCCAATACATTTAGTAGTAAAAGCCCATTGTCAATATTATGATCATCGCCTTCCGGTTGATGCGGCTGACAATAATCATAATATTTTTGAAATTCAAATTTTCGGGATGCTGAATGAATTGAATTGCGGCCGATTATTTTTGTCATCAGAAGACTAGTAATCGAATCGTGACAGATTGGATCATATACAATATCAAACTTCTTTTGCTTCAGACCGATCATCATCGGCCAATCCTTTAATATATTTTTTACGTACAAATGAATTTCGTCGATATTGGGATCATTTTCAATCACACTATAATTTTGAGGAGATGCTATAACTTCGATTCTAATATGTGGAAAGTTGTCTTTTAGGGCATGAATGATAGGTATGGTAACAACCATATCCCCCAATTTATCAGGTCTGAGAATCAGAATTGAAGCCACCTTGGCCGGTTCAACCGGAATCTTCGATACGTTCCCTTTGCTCAACAATACCAGAAATGGAAAACGCAGAATCTTTTTAAACAAATATTCTATTTTTTTTACAGATTTGGGTGGCATATAAGTATTCTACTTATTCAATTGATGGTTCATTTTTTGTTCGGTTTGGCCATCGGCATCTTTTCTAAACTGCATCATATAAAGTCTTCGGTACAAACCATCTTTGATTTTAAATTCTATCTGTTTTAGAAAATTCATTTCAATTATCCGAACCGATCAGGTTATCTAAATATTTTTCCCAGGCAAGTACCATTACATCGAGTTTAAAATCATCGGACCATCTCTTTTTTCCGGACTGACCAAAAGCTTTCATCTTTTCCGGTGATTTCATAAGGTCAAGAACCGCCGTGCTAAGAAGTTTGCTATTGCAAGGTTCAATTAACAGCGCGGTTTTATTGTTGATGGCAAATTCAGGAATTCCGCCGATTCGACTGGCGACAACCGGCAAACCGGCCCTCATCCCTTCCAGAACAGAAAATCCAAAAGGCTCTTCAACCGAAGGATGGATCATCAGGTCGGAACCGGCCAGTTCCAGATCGAAATCACTAAGCATTCCAGCAAAAACAAAATGCTTTTCAAGTTTATACTCAGCAATTATGGCTTTTAGTTTAATTTCCAGGGGACCATCGCCAAGAAACAGAAATGTCACATTGGGAAACTGCGCAACTACATCTTTGGTAGCTTCAACTAAGTACTTATGCCCTTTTTGGCTGACAAACCGCCCAGACGTTATGGCGATTGAATTATCTATGGGGATATCATATTTTATTTTCAGGTCCCGGTTAGCCTCTGCTTTATCATAATTAAAATCCAGTGGGGGAATACCGTGCGGAATGACAGTAACTATTTTAGCATCAATATATCCCGAAGCTACTACTTGCCTTTTTAGATCAGCCGATGGTACAACCGCGGTATCTATCAATCGCGGCGTAAGAAACCGGTGGACAAAGTTCTTTTTTGTTATATTCAATCCCAGATGCCAGACTACTTTTGGTTGGTTTGAAAAACGGGCGGCCAAGCCGCCCAGTCGGACATCTTTATTAAAATCACAAATAACAACATCAATATTTTCTTTATTAAAAAGTTGAGCCAATTTAGCGATTGTAAACGGATTAAAATCTCCGGAAATCGGTAGTTCAAATAATTTCAGACCATTTGCCTGTCTTTCAAATCTATTGAAAAACTCAGCTTGCGGCCGGCCGACAACAAAAAGTTTATGTCCCCGTTTTGCCAGCTCAGGCGCGATCAGGCAGATCCAGTTCTGGTAACCGCCAAATGTTTTTGTTTCAATCGAATCGAGAATAAGAAGGTTCATGCCGGTTCTTTCTCTTTAAACTGCATCATATAAAGTCTTCGGTAAAGACCATCTTTTTCCAATAGTTGCTGGTGAGTACCGCTTTCGGCCAAACGTCCCTGATCGATAACCAGAATGCGGTTGGCATGTTTGATAGTTGACAATCGATGAGCAATAACCAGAGTGGTCCGACTGGCCATCAAGCGGTCGATTGCCTCCTGCACCAATTGTTCGGATTCGGTATCAAGCGCCGAAGTAGCTTCATCGAAAATAAGGATCTGCGGATTTTTGAGAAGCGCCCGGGCGATTGCTATTCTTTGGCGTTGTCCGCCCGAAAGACGAACCCCGCGATTTCCAACCTCGGTCTCAAAACCATCTTCAAAGCCTGCTATAAAATCAAACGCATTTGCCGCCCTGGCAGCATTTTCGATCTCATCCATCGAAATATTCTTAAGACCATAAGCGATATTGGCTTTGATCGTTTCATTGAAAAGATATGTTTCCTGGGTCACAATTCCAAGCAGATGCCTGAGTGAGTTCATTTTTAGTTCTCTGATATCTGTACCATCAATGCTGATACATCCCTCGGTCGGATCATAAAAGCGCGGAACCAAATCAAACAGTGTCGACTTGCCGGCTCCAGACGGACCAACCAACGCAATAATCTCGCCCTTTTTTACTTCGAATGAAATATTTTTTAAAACCGGTTGGGATTTATTATAAGAAAATGATACATTTTCAAATTTAATTGAAGAGTTAAAACCATTTATTTCCCTGGGATTTGCGGCTTCTTTCACCGTGATTGGGGCGTCGAGAACTTTGAATATTCGCTCGGCGGCAGCCATCCCCTCCTGGATTTTTACATGAATTGACATAAGAGATTTAACCGGTTTGATCATTGAAAACAAGGCGATGATAAAGGTCATAAAATCGCCGGCATCAAGCTCACCCTGCCCCTCGATTATTCTTGTCCCGGCAAAGAAGAGGATAATAATTCCGGCGCCGGTGATCAGAATTTCATTAACCGGACTGGCTAAATGCCGCAGTCGGGTCATTTTGACCAGTGCCCGGAAAAAATCACCGGTGGCGTTATAAAATTTACCGGTCTCAAATTTTTCCATCGCATAAGCTTTAACAATCCTGATGTTGGAAACGGTTTCTTCCAAAACCGAATTGACATCGGCCATTTTTTCCTGTGAACGGGCCGAATATTTCCTCAGTTTTTTGCCCATCAGATATATAAAACCAAAAACAAGCGGCAGTACCAATGTCGCCAGAAGAGTCAGCTTCCATGAAAGAAGAATTAAAAACGCTGAAAGAAGCAAAACCGACAATGAATCGGTGACTAATCGATTAAAGCCGAGATCGACCGTTTCGTTTAAAACGACAACATCGTTGGTGACTCGCGAGATCAATTGACCGGTCCGTTGATGATGAAAATAGCTGAGCGATAGTTTTTGGTATTTTTCAAAAAGCCGGTTTCGAAAATCCCGAATCACCGATTGCTGCACAAAAGCCATAAAAAATCCTTGAAGATATAAAAACAGATTGGAGGCAACCGCAATCAGTACAATCAGCAGACAAAAATTAAACAAGGTTTCGATTTTGTCACGCCCGGTCACAATCTCATTTATGCCGTTTTTAAGATTATTTTTGGTTCTGACAAGAAAATCAAGATCGGCGTCAAGTTTTTCTTCAAGGTTCAATTCGCTTTTGTTTATAATTTCATAATCAACGGTTTCTGTTTGGACAACAGTTTCATTTTTGATTTCGTTATCAGAAATATCGGCGGTATTCAAAAGGGTCATCAGCAGCGGTCCGGCCATCCAAACCAACAGCCCAGCCATTATCGCATGAATCGAGGCCGAAATCGAGGCAACAAAAATCCGCTTCCAATAAGGTTTCAGACAGGAAAATGTTCTTCTTAATAGACTCATATAAAATCGTATCTCAACAAGTTAGATTCTATTCAAATTACATAAAAATTATATAAGCAATTAAGTTACATAATCATTGGAAAATGTCAACCGGATAACAGGAAGATCAGGGGTAAATCCTTGAGGCGGTTGATGGTATTGATATTTTATATTTCTCGTCAGGAAGTTTGATATTTAGTTTGAATTTACGTCGTTCGGCGTCAAGTCTGAATTCGCCATTTTCATTGGAATATTGGAATTTCTCAAGCAAAAATTGCCCATTTTTCCAGTCATAATCGAGTTCTATAAACTCTAAGCAGTCTTGTGCAACGAGACGATATTTGCGAAAACCGGGCTTTTCTATTAGAACAGATAAATAGGCACCGCCAAAAGAATAGTCAATTTTATCAGGAGTTATTCTAAAAAAATCGACCAACATTTTTTCAAGCGGGATTTTCTCAAAGCAGTTAGCTGAAAGAAGATTGCTAATATTCCCGGAGTAGAATTGGTCTTCGGTTGGAAAATATGTTACTACCGAGTCATAATTTACCCGTCCTTTTAAAACTCCCTTGCCGAGATAGCCTCTCGCGAAAACTGCCAGCGAATCTCCTTTTCTATAAATATCGAGTCTGGCCGAGTTTTTTTTGCCTTTATTAATAATCTTCATATCAAAAAGAAAAGCATCGCCTTTAAGCTCATCTGTCGTTGGGCTCTCCGTTTTATTCTCGGCGGCGACTTTTTCAGCTTTCCATTTGCTCCGATTAGCAAAGGTGCAACCCGGAGCAAGATACAAAACAAAAATCAGTATTAAGAAACCTATTAATCTTGCTATTTTAATAACCATAAAAGAAAGCATTCCCGGCAAACAAACCAATAAACCAGATAACTATTGGTCCCAATATAAACCAAAACGATCTGGTGATAATAAGAAATAACAATATATATGGGCTGAATCGCTGAAACTCAAACAGTTTGGCTTCATATCGCGGCGGCAGAAGACTTTTCAGAATATGCGAACCATCCAGAGGATAAAGTGGAATCAGATTAAAAAAGGCGAGTGATATATTTATCGAAACACCAAATTTAATAATCATCATCACCGCCTCAGGGACATATATATTTCCGGCAACAATAGTCCGGAAAACCATCCCGAATATAAATGCAAGTCCAATATTGGACAGTGGTCCGGCAGCAGATATCCATAAATCGGCCACCCGCGGATTGCGAAGATTATAAGGATTAACCGGAACCGGTTTGGCCCAACCAAAACGAAAGCCAGACAGGAACATCATTAAAGTACCGAAAAAATCAAGATGCGCCAGCGGGTTGAGAGTTAATCGTCCCATATCTTTAGCGGTGGAATCGCCATACCGATAAGCCGTATAGGCATGAAAAAATTCATGAACCGTTAGCGAGAACAGTATTACAGGAGCCGCTACCATTGCCTGTCTAAGAAAATCGGGACCAAACATATAAAAGCCTCAATCGTTATGCATAAATTCCACGGAGTTGAACAACTTCAACTACCCGCTGTATTGCCACCATAAAAGCAGCCATCCTGAGATCAACCTTATTCTCCAGAGCAACTTTAAGAACTCCATCAAAAGCCTCGACCAATATTCTTTCCATCCGTTCATTAACCTCATCCTCTGTCCAGAAATAGCCGATACGATCCTGAACCCATTCAAAATATGATACCGTTACGCCGCCGGCATTGCAAAGAATATCAGGAATCACAAAAACCTTATTTTTTTTCAAGATCACATCAGCTTCCGGGGTGACCGGCCCATTGGCCCCTTCGGCAATGATTTTAGCCCTGACTTTGGCGGCATTCTTTTCGGTGATTTGATTCTCAAGTGCAGCAGGAACCAGAATATCAACTTTGGTATAAAGTAATTTTTTAATATCAAACGGTTTTGCACCGGGAAAACCGACTACCTTTTTATGCTGTTTAACATATTTAATCAGCTCCTCAATATCAATTCCCTTGCTGTTGGCCAACCCGCCAAAAACATCGCAGACATGAGTAACTTTGACCCCTAATCGATGCAGATACAAAGCGGCGATTGAACCGACATTTCCGAAACCCTGAACAGCGGCAGTTGATTTTTCGGGATTCATCTTCAGATGTTTTAATGCTTCCCGAACAGAAATAACGACACCAGCGCCGGTGGCATCATGACGACCTCGCGAACCACCTATACAAAGTGGTTTGCCGGTCACAACTGAAGTCACGGTCCGCTGCGAACGCATCGAATAGGTATCCATTATCCAGGCCATCGTTTGTTCATTGGTGTTAACATCCGGAGCTGGAACATCTGTTTCCGGTCCAAAGGTATCATAAAAACTGGCTGCGTATCGTCGCGTTAAACGTTCCAGTTCATCTTGGGACATTTTTGACGGGTCACAGCAAATTCCGCCTTTTCCGCCCCCGAATGGAATATTGACCACGGCGCATTTCCAGGTCATCCA
>JAQBFG010000080.1:0-3915 GCA_032123495.1 Candidatus Zixiibacteriota bacterium
TCAATAAAATTATACGGTGCGCTCCATTTGGTATAATAACTTATATCTTCAAGTTGCTCAAATTCTGTCCCAAAATAATGATTAAAGATTGTTCTAAATGAATTTACCGGAGTGATACTGTCATAAATCATTGCACTATCGCCATCAGGAAGATAATAAGCATTAAATATGGAAAGTCTTTCGCTGGTATAGGTATCCTTGAGGCTTTCCCAGTCAAGCAACGAACCGGGGCCATGATCGCTTTGGAGAATAATAACCGGTTTTTGACCTGGTTGCGACAATAGAGTACTAATCAGTTTTTTAACCTGATTGCTTATAAATTGAATCTGTCCGTTATACATCTTAATATATTCAAATCTTGTGCCGCCTTCAACACCCATAAAATGACTGCCGTCGGAGTACAGAAATTCCCGATCGTAATTCAGCTCCTCACCATTGGGACCAAACACAAACGGCGGGTGTGGTGATACAATCGGCGCTATCACTATCCGGGGCGAATCTGTTTCCGGTAGATTGATCAGTTTCTCAAATGCAAATTTGACCGTATTGCGATGAATACTGTATTGATTAAACAGAGGGAATTTCTGCAAGAATCTTGGAATAGGCGTATAATTTATTAGAGCGTTTTCAAACTCGTCCAGCGATAATCCGGGTGATAGATAATAATCGGCATTTCTAATTTCTGTGCCAGAATATCCGCTTGCAATCGCCACGATTTTGTAATCATACTGCTTGAGAAAATCAAATACATAGTTGTGTCTGAACATATCCATTAGTGGTTTACGATCTTCACTCTCAATACCTATATCTTCAGCCAATTCGTCAAGATAGATCATATTAAAAGTTGATGTTAGCGAAAGCAGCGTCTGGCAATAATTTGATCGGCTCTGTTCAGCAATATAAAATCCCTTTTCTTTTAGAAAATTGCGGAATTCGGAATTATCATACCGGTAAATCTGACGTAGTATATCGGCCCGACCATAACCATCCAGCATTATAAAATAAATATCCGGTAATTCTTGTTTTGTCTTATCATCGAGAAGTGGCTTCACCAATTCCGGTTTAAATTTGTTGATATCGATGTCGGCGCTTCCTGAAAATTTAGAGATAGCTATATTGGATAAAGCAACTATAACCAGTCCAATTGAAAAAATAGTTGCGGCATTAGTAATTTTGGAAATATCCTTTCGAGACCTAAGCAGACAATAAATGCCAATTAAATAAGCAAGAAGTGAAAAGTATCGGATAAAATCGTTTAAATGACCGTACGCAAAAAACTGCAAAACAAAAGCCGAAAGTATTAGAGCCGCTTTTTGACTGTCTTTAATTATCAATTTTAAAATCAAATATAATAAAATCGTCCCCCCTAGTACAATCCCGGTTGGTATCAGTGTTTGTTTTATTGGCAACTGCTCGATGTTATAGGCATATAGAGTTAGGATCGGATATAATGCAAAAAGTATTGGATGATAAATTATCGGTTTTTTCATGTCTTGTTATTCCGGCTTAAATTATAAATAAATATATTACTTATTTTTCAAAATCTCCATAATATATTTTGACCCCAGTTTTGACGATTCCCCAAAATTGAAAATATTTTCTTCTCTTAGTGTTTTTATCTTATCCTGATAATTTTGTCGGTTGCTGATTAAATTTTCAATCGCCTGAGGTACCTTTTTCAAATCATCTGGTGGGAGAATTTCACCGACCTTTGACCTTATTTGTAATTCCAGCGGTTCAATGCCAAGCTCAGCATAATTTTCATTACGAATTTTTGGTGGAACATCAATAAACAGGACCGGACGTTCGGTTCCAAAGGCATATTCAAATACAATTCCAGACAAATCAGATATCAGAATATCAGCTTTGAATAATGAATCATCGGTAGCAACCGATAGCTCAAGTTTGAAATCAGGATTTCCATTATATCTATTTCGTAAATCATTCAGAAGTTTCGGATTACGGCGGACCGTTTCGGGGTGAGGCCGAACAATCACCGCGTAGTTATTATTCAACAGTATCTCAACCAATTGCACTCCGCATGATTCAATAATATTATCGACTCCCCACGATGGCGCAATAAGGACCGTTGTTTTGTTGGTTTTTGATGAATTCCTATTATCCTCAACGTATTTCAAATAATTGTCATAGATCCGTTCCAGTCGATAATATCCTGCCTCGATAAGTTTTTTGGCCGGTAATTGATGCATCTGTTCATATATTTTAATTTCATCGATCATGTAACGGCCGGTGCAAAGGATTGAATCATAATAATCAAATCCCCCCGCGAGATAAAGCATATGCGTACTAACCAGCGAGTGAAAAAGATAAACATAATGAACCGGGTTGATCGACCGCTTGATATGAAATTGGTTCAGATCGGTCATGGTCATCACACAAACCGGGCATTTCAAGAATCCCAGAAATATTGACAGCAGCTTTCTAATATAAATCGGCTTAATTTTTGGATTATCAGTTTTAAGAATCGGGTCACTCGGGTCGGATGTGACATAACAGATTGTCTGGTTATATTCTTTAATTAATATATTTATAATACCCTCAAAATTAGGATAGTACCCTTCATGCTCGGCGTAAAAAACAATTTCCCTTTGTGATTCCGGTAGTTTACGAAATTTGAAAAGCTGTCCGATTTCCTTTAAAAAACTCATAATATTTTATCTAATATTTCACGCAGGTCTTCTTTGATTATTTTAACCGGGTTGTTTTTCATCCTTTGCGGGTTGAATCCGTTAGCTATAATCAAATCAAAATCTTTCTCTTGAATACCAAGCTTGGTTAGATTCGTTTCCAATCCGATTTTCTGAATCAATATTTTCAAAAATTCAACGGCATTAGCAATGCTGCTTTGTTCAAAAATTTCAATTAATTCATTCATCCTGTCTTGGACAAACTCAACCCCTCTTTCATCCTGAATGTTTTTTTCATTAATATAATAATTTAATTCAAGAAAATAAGGGAGAGTCAGCGCAACCGCATGACCATGCGGAATATTAAAAAATGATGTAAACGAATACGAGACTGCATGAGCCGCGGTTGTAAATGCAGTATTAATCGCCTGCCCGGTCAGGTTGCTAGCCTGAAGCATCATTTCTCTCGATAACTTATCAGGATCATTTACAACTTGAATAATATTTAGAATAGCCAATTTAATTGCTTTTTTGCTTAATTCTCTTGATTCTTTGGTTGACTGCGTCGACCAGAATGACTCAATTCCCTGACTCAAGACATCAAATGCGGTACATGCCGTTATATATTGTGGAACATTTAATGTAAAAATCGGGTCGAGAATAACATAGTCAGGTATTAATGAATCGTGAGCCAGAGAATATTTTATCTTATCAATGTACACGACCGAAAATTTAGTTGATTCGCTTCCGGTTCCGGCGGTAGTCGGAATAATAATTGTCGGTACCTGTCTAACTGATGGCTTAGCAATTCCTTTGATAATTTCCTCTGGACTATTCTCCTGACTTACCAGAAGGGAAATCGCCTTGGCCATATCAATTACACTGCCGCCGCCGATGCCAATTATAAAATCAAATTTGCCTGATAAAAATATATCAATCCCGCGCTTGAGATCATCTAATTTTACATTGTTTTCAAATTCCGAGAATCTGCCATAATCAAACTGCGATAACAAATCACCAATTAATTTTTCTGCCCCTGAATCTGAATAAGATTTCTTTCCGGCAACCAGTAAGATTCTATTTGGAGAACAATCGTGAAGTATCTCCGAAAGCTTTCCAAGAGAGCCATAACCTGAGTATATTTGCTGAATCATTGGTCCGTAATTAGTGATTTTTTGAATTCGTTTTTATTTTGAATTGGCGTTGTTGTAGGACGTCCCAAATCTGAACGGGCACCTTTTTTCACTCGTATCTCAAGCAGAGCAGG
>JAQBFG010000081.1:0-4598 GCA_032123495.1 Candidatus Zixiibacteriota bacterium
GTTATTCCCCGGTTGAAGTCTCGAACGTCAGGGTATCAGTTGACCTGACAAGTTATACTGATGTTGCGCTTTCCAAGAAAGCTTTGGATTTGGGGAAAACCATTCGAGTTACCTCCGAACGACCGATGATTATCAAAGATAAGACAGCAACAATCAAGATTATTGAATCCGAAGATATTGAAAATATGCCAACTCGCGGCTATCAGGATATCGTTGGTTATCAGGCTGGTGTTGTTGCTTTTCGCGATAATCCTAATACACGGCAGCGTGGCGGACGTGAATCAAGCAATACCGCTGAGATTAATATTCGCGGTGGTCGTCCGTCGGAAGTCGCCTATTTTGTCGATGGATTCTCGCAGCAGGATCCTCTTTCCGGCCTTGCCACTGTAAATATCAGTAGTAATTCGCTGGCTGAACTTGAGATTACGACCGGCGGTTTTAATGCCGAATATGGCTGGGTGGCATCCGGTGTAGTTAATGCAACTACCAAAGAAGGTGCTCAAAAATATTCCGGCGCCGTTGATGTAATTACCGATAATATTGGCGATCAGTATGATTACAATATTTATAGCGGTAATATCAGTGGTCCTGTTCCCGGCGTTGATGGGGCTTCCTTCTTTCTCTCCGGTGAAAGACGCTGGCAGGGAGATCGTCAACCATCAAGTATAGTTGATGATATGCTACCATCGAATTGGCTGGGCGGATGGTCAGGTCATGGCAAGTTGTCATATAAAGTTAATGACAATATGAATGTCAAAGTCGGTGCGATGTATTCTAGAGACAACTGGTCTCAATACCTGCATACTTATCGCTTTGATATTGAACATACACCTCGTTATCTGGATTTGAACCAATCCGGATATGTTA
This sequence comes from Candidatus Zixiibacteriota bacterium, assembly GCA_032123495.1. Classification (GTDB taxonomy): domain Bacteria; phylum Zixibacteria; class MSB-5A5; order GN15; family PGXB01; genus JAAERC01. The sequence goes on from JAQBFG010000081.1 coordinate 868, forward strand.
AATGGACCCATACACTTTCGCCCAAAACATTTTATACGTTGGCGGGAAGTTATTTCCAAACCGAACGTATGCGCGGCGATGGTCTCTATTTTACAAATGTCGATGCCTATCAAAGACCAAACTGGCCGGGAGCAGGAAATCCGGCGCAGGATGGTACCGGTTTATTTTGGGCATGGGATGATATTGACAGTGTCACAGCGGATGTTGATGAAGGACATATTTGGGATGATTATCTGAGAAGAAAGTCATCTTATATAGGTATTGACGCTGATATTTCCAGTCAGGTCACCAATCAGCATTTGCTTAAGTTAGGATTTGACTATCAACGTCATACCTTAAGACAATTCCAATCATTATTCCCGGCCAATTCCGATACGATCAATGTTGATAACTATGGATATGATGTCCATGGAAATGAACTTGATTCCGGTGATGAAACTTGGCGGGATGAAGCGAAACATCCGGTAACCTGGGCTATATATCTTCAGGATAAGTTTGAATGGGAAGATATGGTTATCAATGCCGGTGTGAGATATGATTATTTCAACACCAATACCTTATGGGTGAGAGATATTCAAAATCCATTTGCCCAGGGTGATACAGATTCGCTGGAACTTGTTGATTTAGTGGATAGTGATGCAGAAACAAGAGTCTCACCGCGTTTAGGCGTTGGTTTTCCAGTATCTGATCGCACTGTTCTGCATTTTAGCTATGGTAAATTCTTCCAAAGACCGGAATTGAACCGTCTTTATGTGAATTATCGCTATTATGAAAATAAAGTGAAAGCAGGCGGTTATTATTATAGTTTTGGTAATCCAAACCTTGAACCTGAAAAGATTACCGCATTTGAATTTGGTGTTTCACATCAGTTAAATGATAACACCGCTTTTGAAGTCACCGGTTATTATAAAGATGCGGCCGGTATGACGCAGGCGACAACAGTGACAAATGTTGATCCAAAATCGTATTCAATCTTTCTTAATGAGGATTTTGGAACGGTCAAAGGACTTGATTTTTCACTGAAAATGCGTCGGACGCAGAAAATCGCTCTTGATCTGAATTATTCATTGTCATGGGCAACCGGTACGGGATCCTATGCTACGACCCAGCGGAACATCACCTGGACTTTATCAGAAGTCCCGCGTTTTGCCAATCCTTTGACTTTTGATCAACGTCATAAGCTTACTGGTATTGTTGATGTTCGTTTTGGCAAAGGTGAAGGACCATTAATTGGCGATATTTATCCTCTGGAAAATGCCGGTATTAACTTTATTGTTAATCTCGCTTCCGGAACTCCATATACGCCATCTTCGGCAGGTTATGACCCGGTTACGCTTTTTGCGGTTACTTCAACTCCCGCAGGGGCCATTAACTCAAGATATAGTCCCTGGAGATTCAGAGTTGATTTGAAGGCTACCAAGACATTGTTCTTCAACAATGGCATTAGCCTTGATTTCTATGTGTGGGTAATGAATCTGCTGGATCGTGATAACGTCTTGGCGGTTTATGAAACATCTGGTGATCCAAGTGCGACCAATTGGCTTGTCACCGAAGCAGGTGAAACTTTTATCGCCAATAATAGCGAAGTCGAAGACTCATCAGGATTAACCGGAGAGGATAAATATATTTTGGCTTCACAAAACCCAGGTAACTTTGACATTCCGAGACAGATCCGCTTTGGTCTCAGGATGAGCTTTTAAACCAGGGAGGTTAAGGAGATTATGAAAATAGGAAAAACACTTTTTATTATCTCGGTCCTGATATGCGCTTATTCGTTGGCGTTGGCTTTGCCACCTGGGCATGTTGAGTCGGGAATGAGCGTGTCCAAGCCGGGACAAACAATGACATTGGACACCAGAACGATGATCAATGTCAATAATCTGCAGATGTTTTGCACCAATATTGGTGGTTTTGCAGAGGACATTTCGGTCATGCTGGAAACAGGCAAGGCTGATGGGCTTTATTTTCCAGCCGGCACAGACAGGACCGTTTTGTATTCGGGTGGAATCTGGGTTGGTGGAATAGTTGATGGTGATATAAGAGTTGCCATTGGAGCTTTTGACGCCCCCGAATATTGGCCGGGTCCTGCCGATGCTAACGGCGGTAAACAGACTGATAATGCCAGTTATAAAACGTATAAAATCAATAGCAATGCTGATTTCTGGAACAATCCGGTAAAAACCGGTATTAATATGGCTGACGGCACTCCCTTTTTGAGATTCGATTCAGCCCAGCATGTTGATGATTATACCAATTGGCCGGTCGCTGATGGCGCTCCATTAGACGATGATGGTGATCCGCTGTTAATTGGTGACCAAACGATATGGGCCGTGTGCAATGATGGTGGGACGCATACTTATGACGGGTATGGCGGAGCAACCGATTCTCTTGGCGTGGAAGTGCAGGCAACTTATTTTGCCTTTAATCGTACTGGCGCTCTGGGAAACACCATTTTCATGAAATTTGTGATCATTAATAAATCACCAGATATTATCGATTCATGTTATGTTTCGCTTTGGGCCGATCCCGATCTTGGTGGATCGTCCGATGATTTAGTTGGATGTGACACTCTCTTGTCACTCGGATACTGCTACAATGCGACAAATACTGATAATACTTATGGTTCTGCCCCTCCAGCAATTGGGTATGACTTTATGCAGGGACCGATTATTCGCGAAAGTGATAACGATCCGATTTATGCAACATATGATTTCTCTGGTGATACTGCTTTCCTGAATACAGGAGATACCATTCCGCAGGCATTCATCATGGGTCTGACATCATTCAATAAATATATCAATGGAACTGATCCGGATGAACCGGAAGAATCTTATGGATATATGCGTGGTAATGACTCCAAGGGAGGCGAAGGTGGCGATCCTGATACTCCGCCAACGAATCCTCAAACAGGTGAATTAACGCGTTTTTATCATCCGGGTGACCCGGTAAAAGGAACCGGCTGGCTGGATGATACTCCTGCCGACCGTCGGTATATGTGTAATACCGGTCCATTTACTTTTAATCCGGATGACACACAAATTGTTGTTGGGGCTGTGGTTGTTGGACAGGGTGCTGACAGAAAGACATCGGTTTTGGTACTCAAAGCCTACGATGCTATCGCTCAGTTTGCTTTTGACCAAAATTTTGATATTCCACCACCACCACCACAACCAATTGTAATTGCCACACCTCTTGACAGAAAAATAGTTCTGACCTGGGGCGACAAATCAGAGTTGGAATATGAATCAACAACTCATGATTTTGAAGGTTATGTTGTTTATCAGGGTGAAACTGTAGCCGGTCCGTGGGTTGAAGCGGCTGTTTTTGATGTCAATGACGGCGAAGCTCTGTTGTTTGATGATGTAATTGATACCGACTTCGGAGTCCCGGTCTTTCAGCCGGTGGTAACCGGAACTGATGGCGGCGTAGAGCATTATTTTGAAATTGATCAGGATTATGTTTTGGGCGGACCATTACATAATGGCCGGACATATTATTTTGCTGTAACCGCATATTCATATCCGGTTGGCAGAGCAGAATCGGTAGCCAAGGGCTTAAGAGTCCTTAATGGATCCCCGTCGGCAATAGCGATTGTCCCGATGGATGATCTTCCCGGCAGCGATTGGGCTACTGCGGCTGTAGATGACGAAGACGCAATCTATTCCAGAATTTCTGATCTTCTGCCACCAACAACAGATTATGTTACTGTTGAAGAAGTTGATCCAATGTAT
>JAQBFG010000082.1:0-2890 GCA_032123495.1 Candidatus Zixiibacteriota bacterium
ATAACTTCCTCAACGCTCCCGGAAACGCTCCCGGATTTGCCGAAGCCTCAAAACAGTCATTTCCGACAACAAATTGTAGCTACTTCTGCAAATCATTGTCAGTAAAGGACAAAAGAATGTCACTTCCTTTAAGGAAGCGACATTTTATTGTATGGAGCGGGTGACGGGAATCGAACCCGTGTGACCAGCTTGGAAGGACTAATTTTTTCTCCTACAATCCTTTGTAGCCGCTAATGCTTGATACTATTGCATTTCCGGGGGTTGATGCAATTCTTTGTTCAACGCTCCCGGAAAATGGGCTCAACGCTCCCGGACTCATGATGCATTTTTTTAGCTAGGACATTAAGACCCGCCAAAACATCCGATGATCTTATAATACTAACCATACCCATAACCACAGTTTTAATATTACATCGCTTAATCCAATGCCAATATTGCTTTTCCGTAATTTTAAGCGCATCTACAGCTTTTTTCTTTGTAATCCAATTCCTGCTGACATCATTAACCCACTGCTCAGAGTAATAATAATCCCCACCGCTCTTAAATGCCTTGCCGATGCGCGTACAATGCGTCCTGAGTCCCATAGTCGTAAAACCGAAATTTGAGAGCCTGTCCAATGCGTCCTGCTCAGTAATCATTAGGTCTGTTGAATTAATCTTAGACGTAGAGGATTTAAAATCTTTTTTGAACTTGTCGGCGGTCATTATTTCTTTTTCAATCGCCTGCTGTTCAATTTTTATTTTCCTAAGCCTTTTTTTATGCGCTTCCAATGCCAAGTCTCTTGACGAATGGGTGTAGTTTCTGCCTAAAACATCTCTCCTTGTGTGTCCTAATCGGTCTTCCATTTCGTCCCTTGGTAGCCCCAGCCCTCTATCTCCTTGATTTATCGTGGCAAAAGCGTGTCTCATTAGATGTGGCGTTATCTGCTTGCCTTTATTTGACCTCAATCCTTTCTGTGCCAAATAATTCTTAATAGCATTCCTAGCCCCTCCAACTGTTAAAGCTCTTTTTGTCGTCATGGAAACAAATAATGCATCCGAATTATTGTAATATTTTTCCCGTAATCTTAAATACATCCTCATAACTTGCTCTGTTTGAGGATAGAAATTATATAGATACATATCTTCTTTATCGCCTTTAAGAGTTTTCCCTTTAAATCTTATCTCAAAAAAACCATCAACAAATGTAACATCGCTAATAGATAATAAGGTCGATGATTTTATTCTAGACGCAAAATCATATAGAAATATACTCATTGCCCTGTTTCTAACCTCAAGAAAATCGTTCCATTTATTAAACATGTCAGATAAATCAAGTAGGCGTTCAATTGAATTAACTGATGTAAAATCATTCCGAGCCTTATTTTCCTTAAGAGGGATATCTTCAAACGGGTAACAGGAAATAAAATTCTTGGCTCGCAGATATTTATACAGGCTTTTCATGTCGTTCAGTTGATGGTTGGCAGTTGATGAGTTGTAGTTATATTTCTCTGCCTTCTCCGCTGTAAGTTCGGTGATGTCGTTAATGCCGATTTGTTTCAGTGCCGTCAGCAAACTTTCCACGGCAGTATTGCTAGTAGATTCCTTGAGGTTATCTTGCTTCAAAATGAACTTGCCCCGCCGGTTGATGGATACCTTTTTACCGTTACATATAAAATCTTTGATGAGTTCCTGAGATTTTGGGGTTAGATGATTTAAACGTCTTGTTGCTTTAATTCTGCCGGGGGGTAAAATTAATCTATTACGGTATTTATCCGGCAGTTCATTTATAAGTGTCCTGATATTACCTGCCAGTCCGGCCCAATAGGAATCTTTGCCGTTTGAATTGGTCTTGCGGAGGTGCTTGTAGAAATCGTCTATGAACGCCTCGTCGGGATTGATGGTTGCGATATGCCTTTTTTCAAGGAAGCTGTTGAACAAATCAATAGACCTAATATAATGGCGATACTGAGCTTGGGTTGATGTTTGTCTTCTGGGTCTGTCGGTGGGAGCTGGATATTTCTTCTCAGCTACTTCCGTCAGCAATCCGAAAAACTCCTCCCCCCCGATATTGGTCTTGAGTATCGGCGCGGTCAAGTCTATCAATATGCTATCAGTCATGACGTATTACCATGTTCGTGTTAACTACCATTTCCTGCCCCGTTTGCTTCGCTGTGTTATAGGCGGTTATTATTCGTTCAAGCTCTGGGTCTTTTGGCATTTGAGATTCCCTTTGAAGTGGCGGCGTATCATCCATTTGAGCAACGGACAAATATGGCTCTTTCAGTTCAATTGTCTTTTGCCGATGTTCCATTTCCTTAACTGCAACCATCCCGCCCCCGTGCAATTTCTTAAGCCAGCCGTTAATGTTTCTGCCCGATGTCCCGCAGTCTTCTCCTATCTGATCGTTCGTACCAGTAACGCAACCGCCAGCCATCATCAAATGAACAAATAGATGTACTTCAACGTTCAATGCCAATACTTCCGAACGCTTAAGGATATCGGCAATTGCATCAATCTTACATGGCTGATGTGTGGATTCTTCTCGAGCTAAATGTTCCTGCTTATCCCCGATTGCCACTCTTGTTGCTTGGTTAATCATAATATTGCTATACAAATATGGGTTTTAAGTATGTTGTCGCTTATTGCTTTGCCAATTCATCCATCAAATCTGTCAACGCCTTCATGTCATGTTTTGAGATGCCCTTCTTTTCAAATGTTACGATGACCGCTACAAGAGCCCAGGAAGCGTTGGTTGTATCGCCGGTCGCCATAAACTGAAGCATCGTCGTCGTCATTTCTCGGCAAAAGATAACGTCATCCACAGAGAACTCAGGCCTGTCAAGGATCGTTGCCACTTGGACAATGGCTTTCAGGACGAGGGTGTTAGGCGTCGAAGTATCCATCTCCTC
>JAQBFG010000083.1:0-13224 GCA_032123495.1 Candidatus Zixiibacteriota bacterium
CAATATCGACAAAAAATATGACAATCAAAGCAGATGACAGAAAACCAAAGATCAAAAAGTTATAGTTTACACCAAATTGAAAAAAGAAAAACAGCCATGCAAAACCATTTAAAAGCTCCACCAGTGGATACCTGATTGAAATTGAAGTCTTACAAAAGCGGCATTTTCCGAGCAAAATCAGATAACTTAAAATCGGAATATTGTCATAGAATTTAATCGGTTTTTTACATGATGGGCAGTACGAACGGCCAAATATAAATTTCTTTTCCCTCGGCAGCCGATATATCAGCACATTCAGAAAGGAGCCGATTGATATACCGAACGCCAAAACCAGAATAAATATCAGATTCTCATTCATAGAGAATCTATCGGCAGAATCGGACTTATCTGAATTCCCCAAGAAGCTGCATAACCAGAGCCGAAATAACCGGGGCGGCATTTTCGGCCCGCAATATCCTTTTGCCTAAAGATACTATCTTTGAACCGTTTTCTCCGGCCAACTCCAATTCACCTCTGGAAAAACCAGATTCCGGTCCGACAATCAGGGTTATATCAGAATCGCCTTTACTCAATTTGATATCGTAGAGATTTCTATTTCCCCTGGGATCAAATAATAGCTTCTGATTTGTATTATTGATCTTTTCAAACAGTTTGTCGAATTTAACAGGCTCGACAATCTCGGGAAGAAGCGACCTTTCACACTGTTTCATTGCAGCCAGCGCAACTTTGTTCCAACGGGTTAAGCGGAGTTTTAATTTTTTCGGATCATCAAGTTTTACCTTTGATTTTTCGGTCAGCAATGGAATAAAACGACTGATACCAAGCTCGACCCCTTTTTGAATTATCTCATCAAATTTGGCCCCGACCGATAAACCGGAAGCAAGCGAAACAAAACTTGATGGCTCGCCAAAATTACGGGTGCGAGAGATAATACTGCAAAGTAGCTTCCCCCCCGATGATTTTTCAATCTCGCATCGATAACAGTTCCCAACACCATCAACAACTCCGAGGGCATCACCTTTATTCAGTCGCATCACCTTGCTGATATGATGGGCCTCGGTTCCTTCTAATCTCAGTAAATCGGTTTCAATATTTTTTGGATCGGTATAATATAGTGACATAACTATTTAAAAACGGTAAAAGCTATCCAATCGCCCTCATTGATTATCTCATAACTGTCTCGACCGCATTTTTTTAATTTTGAGACAATCGGCTCCTCATCCTGAGGCATTAAACCTGACAAGACAATAATACCGCCCGGTTTGGTGCACCGGTCAATTCTTTCATACAGTTCTAAAATCGTTTCTTTGATTATATTGGCAACAAAAAAATCATAAGGTTTTTCCTTTTCAGCGATCTCAACCGAACCGGTTTCATACTCAATTTTATCTGCCACGTCGTTCATAACAATTGTTTCCCTGGTATTATCAATTGCAATCGGATCAATATCGGCACCTTTTACTCTGGTCGCATTTTTCTTTGCCGCCAAGACAGATAGAATCCCGTTTCCGCAACCAAGATCAAAGAAGCTATCACCTTCCTTTAGATATTTCTGGATTGCCCTGATACACAATCTGGTCGATTCATGGCGCCCGGTTCCAAAGGCCATTTTAGGTTCAATGATAAGATCGATATAATCTTTATTCGGTATTGTAGCCCACGGCGGTCGAATAACAACATCATCCAGAAATATCGGCTGAATAGAATCGCGAAAAAATTGCACCCACTCGATATCGGGGACATCTTTTAGTCTAATGCTATTTTCCGAAAATTCGAATTCTGAATCAATTGAATTGATATATTGAAAAAGTTCTTTTTGAAAACCTGGGTTATTATTATCCGGAAGATAAAACTTAATTCCGATCATATCGGAACCTTCCTCATCCTCCAATATCAATCCGCTGGCCAGATTCTCAATAATATAATTGCAGACAATTTCGTCGATAGATTTCGGTACGGTCAGGTTGACTTCAATATACTTCCCTGTCCGCTCCGAATCGTTCTGCACAACTAAATCCCTAGAGATTCTTTTAATTTCTGAATAAATGATTTATCAGATTTGGGCGGTACAAATGATGGCGATTTGCTGAGTTGATTTAAAATTCGTTTATCTTCGGATGACAATTTCCCCGGTGTCCAGACCATGATCTGAACAAGCTCATCGCCGGAACCATAAGAATTCAGATGTGGAATCCCTTTTCCCTTTATTTTAAAAACTCGACCGCTTTGAGTTCCTGATGGAATTTTCAATTTATAGCTGCCATCTATCGTTGGAACCGACAGTTCTCCGCCAAGAGCCGCGAGTGTAAACGAAATCGGCATCTGACAGACAATATTGTCTCCCTGTCGGGTGAACTGGTCATGCTCTGTCTCATCAAAAATAACAATCAGATTTCCTGACTGACTGCGATTAATACCGACATTACCCTGACTTTCAAGGGTCATATAATTGCCCGCCGACACCCCGGCCGGTATCTTAACATTTACCGTATGCATATCTCTGATCCTGCCCTCACCGCCACATGCAGTACATGGCTTGGCAATAATCTCGCCGGCGCCCCGACATCGTTGACAGGTCCGCACCTGCTGCACCGTTCCCAGAAAAGTCTTGGAGATTGTCCTGACCTGACCATGACCTTTGCAGTCGGGACAGGTGGAACGTGAATGGCCCGGCGCCGCGCCTGATCCATTGCATTCTTCACAAGTTCCGAGACGAGCAACCTTGACCTTCTTCTCGACTCCTTTGGTGATCTCCTCTAAAGTCAGCGATATTCTGATCTTTAGATCCTCGCCCCGGCTCCGACGCTCATACCCGCCGCCGCCAAACATATCGCCAAAGCCAAAATCAAAACCGCCGCCGCCTCCACCGCCGCCGAAATCTCGCATAAAAGCCCGGAGTGCATCGCTAAGATCGAAACCGCCAAACCCGCCAAAACCTTCAAATCCGCCGCCACCTCCGGCACCGGACAGACCGGCATGCCCAAACTGGTCAAACATCTGGCGTTTTTGCGAGTCCTTTAAAATCTCATAAGCTTCGGCCGCTTCCTTAAAACTATCCTCAGCGGTCTTATCGCCCGGATTTCGATCCGGATGATATTTCATCGCCAGCTTCCTGTAGGCCGATTTCAACTCGTTTTCATCGGCCGTTTTGGAAACCCCAAGAACCTCGTAATAATCTCTTTTGTCCATCAAGTACTACTTTATATTATCTTCGTAAGAGATTTCTATGTTATTATTTATCCTTTTCGTCATCAACTACTTCAAAATCAGCATCAACCGCTCCGCCGTCTTTAGGAGCCTCCTGCTCGGCTTGCTGCGGTCCCGCATCAGCACCCGGTTGAGCTTCCGGGCCACCCTGACCAGCCTGTCCTTCAGCCGCTTGTTGCTCGGCGGCCTGTTTGTACATCTCCTCGGCCAGTTTATGAGACGCCTGAACCAGCTCTTCCTTGGCCTGATTAATTGTCTCAGCCGAATCCGACTTAAGAGCTTCCTTGAGCGCTTCTATTTTCTGTTCGATATTTTTTTTCTCATCTTCAGAGACCTTATCGCCATGTTCTTTTAAAGTTTTTTCCGACGAATAAACCAGCTGATCGGCCTCATTACGAGCCTTGATTAAAGCTTCCTTCAGGGTATCCTCTTCCGCATGCGCCTCGGCATCTTTTACCATCTTTTCAATCTCTTCGTCAGAGATTCCTGATGAGGTCTGAATCTTGATCGATTGTTCCTTGCCGGTCCCAAGGTCCTTCGCAGAAACATGCACAATACCATTGGCATCAATATCAAAGGCGACTTCGATCTGCGGCATACCGCGAGGGGCGGCAGGAATTCCAACCAGATCAAACCGACCGAGCGTCCGATTATCAATCGCCATTTTTCGTTCACCCTGCAAAACATGAATATTTACCGCTGGCTGATTATCAGATGCGGTGGAAAATATCTGTGTTTTCCGGGTTGGAATCGTGGTGTTTCTCTCGATCAATGTCGTCTTAACCCCACCAAGCGTCTCAATGCCGAGCGATAACGGAGTAACATCAAGCAAAACTACATCTTTCATATCTCCGGCAAGAACCCCGCCCTGAATGGCAGCACCAATAGCAACCACCTCATCGGGATTTACACCCTTGTTCGGTTCCTTGCCAAATATCTCTTTAGCGATCTCATGAACCTTCGGCATCCTTGTCTGCCCACCAACCAGAATAACTTCATCAATATCAGCAGCGGTTAATTTGGCATCGGAAAGAGCCATCCGGCACGGACCAATGGTTCTTTCAAGCAGACTCTCCGTTAGCTGCTCCAGTTTGGCGCGGGACAAAGTCAGATCAAGATGCCTGGGACCGGACTGATCGGCTGTTACAAACGGAAGATTTATATTTGTCTGCATCGTTGTTGACAGTTCACACTTAGCCTTTTCCGCCGCCTCTTTCAAACGCTGAAGAGCCATCCGGTCTTTGCGAAGATCTATCCCCTGCGTTTTCAAAAATTCGTCGGCCATCCAGTCGATTATTTTTTTATCAAAATCATCGCCACCAAGATGCCCATCGCCTTTGGTTGAACGCACTTCAAAAACGCCATCACCCAATTCAAGAATAGAGACATCAAAGGTGCCACCACCAAGATCATAAACGGCAATCCGCTCATTCTTTTTCTTCTGGAGTCCATAGGCGAGCGAGGCCGCTGTCGGTTCGTTGATTATTCTTAAAACTTCCAAACCGGCAATTTTGCCAGCATCTTTGGTCGCTTGTCTTTGGGAATCATTAAAATAGGCAGGGACCGTGATTACCGCCTGGGTAACCTCAGCACCAAGATAATCCTCAGCCGTCTTTTTTAATGACTGCAATATCATCGCTGAAATTTGAGGAGGGGCATATTTTTCACCACCAGCAACAATAACCACTTCACCTGAGCTGCCCGGTTCCACTGTATATGGAACTATTTTCTCTTCAGCCGCAACTTCGTTATGTTTCCGTCCCATAAAACGCTTAATCGAAAATACTGTATTTTCAGGATTGGTCACTGCCTGTCTTTTGGCGGCAGAGCCAACCAGCCGTTCCCCCAATTTGGTAAAAGCAACTATCGATGGCGTTGTTCGGCCACCCTCCTGATTCGGGATAACCACCGCATCGTTTCCCTCAAGAACCGCGACGCATGAATTAGTCGTCCCCAAATCAATTCCAATTATTTTGCCCATCTCTTATCTCCCTGTATTACTATTACTTACTAGCCTTATATAATGTTATTCTTTATTTTTATTTTTCTTCGTCTTTATTAACACCCTTACTGACGACGACCTTGGAAAAACGAATTACCTTGTCTTTTACCTTGTATCCCCGGGCCACCTCTCCGGCAATTATACCTTCCGGATATTCATCCGATTCGACCTGCATCACAGCTTCATGCAAATTGGGGTTAAACTCCCGGCCAACCGCTTCAATCGGTTCGACCCCCTCTTTGCTCAATAGTTCATTTAACTGCTGATAAATAAGCTTGGTTCCTTTTTTAAACGACTTTACATCAGAATCTTCAGATGATTCCATCGCCCGCTCAAAATTATCAATAACTTCAAGCAGCGGAGAGATCAAACCCTCACGAGCCGATTGAACAATAGATTCATAAAGTCTGGCATTCCGCTTTTTGTAATTATCAAATTCAGCCACTAGTCGAAGATAACGATCTTCCTGTTCTGAAATTTTATTCTCTAACTCTATTATTATATTCTCCGGACTCTTTTCTTCAGTTTCAGTTTCAGTTTTTTTATCTGCATCTTCGATTATTTCTTCTTTTTCTGATTTGGAATCTTGATCAGCAACTTCTTCTTTTTTCTTATCCTTGTCGCTCATAAACTCCTCATTTTTTATCTGAAAGGGCATCGGTTAATGATCTGGCAGTATATTGCACAATCGAGACCAATTTAGAATACGGCATTCTTGTCGGTCCGATAACCCCGATGGTACCCGATATTTTCCCGATTTTATAGCTTGATGTGACCAGCGAACATTCCCTTATTTCATTAATCGGATTCTCACTACCAATCGTAATAATAATCCCCTCCCCGGTCGATTTGGACTCCATAAAACTTTGGAGGACATTTTTTTCTTCGAGGAGTTTGATTATATCGGTCAACCGCTCACGATCGGCGAATTCAGGCTGTATTATTAGATTGTCAGTTCCGGTCACATGAAGTTTCTCACTTAGCTTGCCATCCCAGATTTCAGCTTCCGAATCAATAAACATCTTAATCAATTTGGGGGAGCAGGCGGTATCATTAAGTCGATCAGAAAGCGTATTTTTTATCTGTCCCAAAGTTAGTCCGGCCAGACGCTCATTTAGAACCGATTCCATCAATTTCAAATCGACCCTATCTATTTTAGATTCCACCTCAAGCAGTATTGTTCGCGCCAGTCCAGACTTGGCCGTTACTACCAATAGTATTTTTCCCTCTGCGACCGGGATTAAATCAATTCCGGATAAAACACCTTCTTCAAATCTAGGCGAGATACTTATCCCAAGCTGATTGGTAATTTCGCCGAGCACCTTGCTGGTTTGCCCGAGAATTGTATCGATACCACGATTTGCCGGGCTTGAGATCATTTGCTGGATTTTTATTTTTTCTGCCGATGACAGCGGCGCCGGCTTTAGAAGCATATCGACAAAAACCCGATAACCGGTATCGGTTGGCACTCGCCCGGCCGAAGTATGCGGCTGGCTGATAAGACCCATCTCCTCTAAATCCTGCATCGTATTCCGGATAGTCGCCGGGGATAACCCCATAGCATACTTATTGGCAATCACCCTGGAGCCGACCGGGTCGGCAGTCAAGATATAATGGTCAATAAGATTCTGGAGAATCTCTCTTTCCCGCTCACTTAGATTTTCAAATGCCATCTTACTTCTTTAAATCCAATAACTTAGTAATAGTTCCCAAAGATTACCAATGGCGTTTTTTGGCAATCTCATCGCACGAGTGCTAATAAAGAGAATTAGTTAAACAAGTCAAGTATTAATTTTATTCAGTTGTTTGGATTAAGTTTTAGAAATCAGCGGGTTTTCAGCTTTACAACCGAATCATCAGGAGATCTTTGGAGACGATTAGTTTCGCCGTTCTGATTCTGCGGTCTTAATGAATTGGAATCGGAGTTTCCCTGAGAACTGTCTTTTTGACGACCATCCTGCTTCCGCTCGGCGCGATCATCAATTCCATTGTTGTTCTTATCAACAAAGTTATCATATCCTTTAGGTCGCTCCGAGTTAGCTCCACTATCAGATGTACGCCCGGCATTATTTGCAGAATCGCCGGGCGTTACATTTTGATTTGTATTATCCGTTTTCTTTTTTGTCGTATCCTTCTCAATAGTGGCCATCGCCACTCCGGACAACAGAAAAGAAAGGGTCAATATCAGCGTTATTATTTTGTTCAAACGATTCATATTTATACCTTGTCAAAGCTAACTCCTGAAATTGTTATCGTCAACAAATAAATTAACTCTATCTTCTTCCCCGCGAAGATTTCTTTTCGCTGCTATTGTCATTAGATCTGCTATCATTACTCGATTTTGAATCAGAAGAGTTTGAAGATGATCTTTTGCCTGTTGATGAGCTCGATGATTTCTGCGAACTCTGCTTTTTTACCTCTCCCGATCTGCCTGAGCTTTTATCGGATGACGATTTTTCCTTCCGCGATTTTCCGGAATCGTCTATTTTACCTGACGATTTGGTCGCGCCTTTATCGTTTCCGGACGAGCGCTTTCTTTCCGACTGATATGTCGATGATGACTTGCTGGTTTTACTCCTTTTGCTCTCATAGGTACTGCCTGACTCAGATGATCTTTTCGATGTCGATTTATTTAATCTCGTCGAGGTTGTTTCTCGGGAATTATGATCGACTCTATTTTTATATACCGAACCGCCTGTTTTACTCGTTCTTTTAGTATCCCATACTTCTTTTCTGACCGTTTTCTTGGTCGCATAATCGGGATAGCCATTCTGGGACGGATCAAGATATGCCTTTGTCCGGACATCACGGTATTTCGATTTTACCCCGCCACGCGTCTTAATAATGGTATTGTCAAGCACGACCGATTTGCGTCTGAAAACATTTACTCTGTCTTCCCAGCAATATCCATAGCTGTCATAGATAGTAACATAGTGCCAGCCATAATATATTCTCGGAACAAATAATGGTGCTATCCCCCAATATACGCCATCAATATAGACGGTTCCCCCCCAGGGGTAATCTATATAGATCATACCGCACATGTTCCAGTCATTGTGATAATAACGATGAACCGGGCGATAGTATTCCTCCTGCCATTCATCAACAGTAAACAGCGTCATATCAAAAGCAAGTGCACATCCGTCATCGCAGCCAAAATAAACAGCATTGATATAATCAAGGAAATCAAGCGGATCGCCTCTCGCAACCATATCAAAGCCATTATCCCAATCCGGAATCCGAATCGGCGTGCGTGAGGCAACTATTTGAATATACTCGATCCCTTCCGGACCACGGACGGTCAGTTCATAATCATCCTGACTATTGGGGATCCTATAAATACGATCCCGTTCAATTTTGTCATCATCCCACTGATCGGACGGATATAAAAGATTGACATGACCTCGTGTATCAATGTTATAGACAACCACATAACAATCCTTATTGGCGCGGAAATTAATACTAATATTCTCGCCATCATAATACTCATCGTCGTCGGTCCAGATTTCAACATCAAGATACCGATCGTACTTGATATACTGGGAATAGCTAACATTATCCTCGTACCGCTCATACTGAGCGGCCGCCGGCAACGACAGCATCGATATCATCACCGCCGCAAACAACAGTGTAATTAACTGATTTTTCATGATATTTACCTCTTCTCTATCCTTAATGGATAATCTTTATTTCTTTGGTTTTAATATCTTGCTTCAAATAGTTTTCGTCATGCTGCGGACGGCTTAATTCCATTCGTCCCGGATCGGTCGTTGAAGTCTGATAACCCCAGTCAAAAGTAATATACTCAAAATTAGTGTAATCGGCATCAGTAACCCTGATCTTGGCAAAATGATCATCTCTGGTCCAAACAACATAAGTATGACCAACGATAACTTCGGTCCAGCCGACATACGACCAGCCATCGGACGGGGCGTAGCCGATCTCGTCAAAATCTTCGGTATAACCCATATCCTGAAGATCAGTATCGACATCGACAGCATTGATAAAAAACGCTTCCAAACCGGCATCAAAATCGATATAAATATCGGCCACTACCGAGTTATATGCGACCACGTTGCCAGCTGATAAATCAAAACCTGAGGAAGAAGGGAAACTGGAAAATTCATATAGATCCTGATTGTAACTCTCAGGACGCGGCGTATCATAAACTGTCTCATAAGAAAGTTCTGACTCGTTACCGGCTTGATCGACCGCCGAAATTGCGTAATAATATGTTACGCCATTATCAACGTCATTATCGATATATGACTCATCAGTACTGGTTCCAATATATTCATAAACACCATCGGCTGAACTCGAATACCAAATACGGTAATAATCAAAGTCTTTATCCTGAACCGGCAACCAATAGATATATACAGCCTGGTCGGCGGTTATGGAATAAACACCCTGCGGTCTGGATGGATCTTCGTCGACTTCAACATATTGAATGACTTTACGCTCTTCACAGCCAACCAGAGCGATAAGAGTCAACAAAGCCAATGATGTAAGTATAATTTTCTTCATTTTAATTCTCCTTTTTTGTTCACTTCTCCGTTAATTTTTCATTCTGCATTAATAACAATCAAATGCCATGCCAAAACATATAACTTTATGATATTCAACACAATACGAAACTTGGATCAATCCTAATAGATTAGTAAAGCACAAAAAATGGTCATACTAAAAAACAATGCACCAAATAAGGCATAGATTGAATTTATTATAGGTGGCGCAGAAACAAAAATTCCTTGCCATAAAATAATTTAGATTCAGGCAGATTTCATCTGCTCGAAATGATCGACCTGTTTGGTGACACATCTGCAAAAACCGTGAAATATGGCACAGATACCACCCATCAAAGAAAAAATTCCCCAGAACAATGGTCGGGCAAAAACGTGGGCAAAAGTCGGTTGAGAATGTGGTAATAAAAGTATTCCCCAGGTTATCAAATATGCTCCAACAACAATACAGGTATGGCCAAAAACAAGCGTCGCGACTCGTCCCTTATTGAGAGCAAGAAATAATAGCCCCCCGCCAATAAGAACCGGAATCACGGCCCCCATCTGAAGACTCAAAACAAACATATAGATACCAATACCAATTAGAATAACTCCCAAAACGCCCGTGATTCTGCTCGGTTTCATAGTCATCTCCAATTAATAATAAGACAATTATTCTTCTGATAGTTCATACTCTTTGATTTTTGTTCTGAGCGTATTGCGATGGATTCCGAGAACCTCGGCAGATTTCCCAATATTCCATTCCATCTGAATCAGGATTTTCTTAATATGAAATTTTTCCACATCACACATTTTTTTAAATTGCATCGAATCGGAAGTTGCGTCGGACAATCCGGGAAGTTCTTTCATTGAAATCATATCATCTCGTGTTAAAACAACTCCCCGCTCGATAACATTTTGCAATTCCCGAACATTGCCCGGCCAGTGATAAGTAGTTAAGGCCGATGCAGCGTCAGGAGAAAACCCCGAAATCTTCTTCCCCAGCTTTCGGGTGAAATCATTAAGGAACTTCTCCGCCAATAATAACACATCGCCGGTTCTGTCTTTAAGCGGCGGCATATCTATCGATACTACGTTAATACGATAGTACAAATCTTCCCGAAAAGTACCGTCCTCAACCATCTGTTTCAGATTTTTATTGGTCGCGGTGATAATTCTAACATCAAGCGGAACCGTCTTTTCACTTCCGAGCCTCTCGATCTCTTTATATTCGATCACCCGCAGCATCTTGGCTTGCATCGCCGGGGCCATATCACCGATTTCATCAAGAAATATTGTACCTGACTCGGCCAACTCAAATCGACCTAACTTGCGCTTATCGGCTCCGGTAAAAGCCCCTTTTTCATGACCAAACAGCTCTGATTCGAGGAGATTCTCAGGCAGCGCGGCACAGTTTACCGCAACAAATCGACTATCCTTACGCGGCGATAAAGAATGTATTGCCCGCGCGGCTAACTCCTTCCCTGTTCCTGATGAGCCGGTAATTAAAATCGTCGTGTCTCCGGGAGCTGCAAGATTAATCAGTTCCAAAACATCGGCGACCGCTTTTGATTTTCCGATAATCTCGCCGCTGCCAAAACGCTCTTTGACCGCTTCGGTTAAAACATGATGCTCCATCACCAACCGATGCTGCTCCGAGGCTTTCTGCAAATTCAAAAGAAGCTCTTCAAGTTCGACCGGCTTGGTCTGATAATGAAACGCCCCTTGCTTCATTGCCGCGACAGCGGTGTCAACCGATCCAAAAGCGGTCAGCACAATTATCTGGATAAACGGATTGGTCTGCTTGAGAAGACCAATCAATTCAATACCACCCATGCCGGGCATTTTCATATCAACAACTGCGACCGGTGAAAAAAATGTTTCATACTCTTTTATAGCTTCTTCACCCGAAGCTGCTTGTTTGATTGTGTATCCGTTTTTCTCAAGATACCCGGCCAGCATTTGGCGCTGGGAATTTTCGTCATCGACAAGTAATAATTTTGTTTTTTGCATACCTTCAAATAATGATTATAAAATTGTTTTTCAACCAAAAAAATACCCCTCAAAAAATGAGGGGTATAATAATCTAAATCTATTTATCGATCATTCCGGTCCGAAAAAGACAACGACACCGACATTCAACTCCAGATATTTTAAATCTTCGGGGAATGGAAATGTCTCACCGCCATATATCGCCGGAGTGTTTTTCAGTTTATCGATATGATAACCGACTTCAAGGAAAATCGCTCCATAATCAGAGGTGTAATAAGATGCGCCCAGATACGCGCCGCCGCTGAAAGCCGGATCGTAAGAAATCTCTCGGAGGATAGTTCTGAATGGGCCGACCCAGGTGGCAAATTTTGCAAAATTGATTCCGGCGGTAGCTTTTATATACGGCTCAAAATTGGACTCACCGCTGAACGCATATTTTGCATACATACCGACATTATACATTTTATATTTTTGATCAGCAATGTCAAAGCTTGACAATTCTTCGGGGGCCATTTGCGAATAGTTAAAATAACTTCCGAGACAGAACCGCTCCGACATATAATATCCACCCGACATACCAAAGTGAATTCCGGTTTTTGCCGCCAGAGTATCATACCAGTCAATATTTGATGGCATCGTTAATCCAAAATTCATACTGACTTCAAAATCGCGCCATTTTTCTTCTTCTTCATCCTGAGCATTCACAGCAGCTGCAAAAATCAGGAACATCGCCAAAATGAAAAGCACTGATGTTTTTTTCATATCACTCCCTCTAAACAAAGCTATAATAACGTTTATTTTCTTCCTATACCTTTCAAACAGTTCCGGTCAACTTACGATTTCGCTCTCAATATCGACCCGGTTTCACTGTTTAGCCACAAAAGTAAGTATATCTAAGACGATTTGTCAATAAGTTTGTAAAAATGAATTTTTAAATGATTGTCATATTATTTATCAGATGTAGAACCTCAGCTTGTCTGTCATAATTTACCACTGGCTTCGACATTCTTCGTAGGTCGGGTTCCGAACGAAGTAAAACGCAGCGAGAAACCCGACATTTCCCATATACTGACATTTTCCGTAGCAGCCAGTAGGTCAGGAGCCGTGCCGGAGGTCCTGAAGAATGAAGGGCGCTCCTGACAATTTACCGTCATCCGGTAGGACAGACATTCCTGTCTGTCCAAATTTTGTTGGTCGAAATTTTGTGGGCGGCAGGCGCCCCTTCGTCTTCGCTCAGCACAACACCTCGTCTGCCCCAGCTTGTAGGTCGAAATCCCGCGGGTTTCGACAAATTTCGTGGGTAGCAGGCGCCCTCGCCTGCCCCAAAATACCCCTTCTCGTCATTGCGAGCGAAGTCTGGCAATCTCCATTATTCCTTATAAACGGTTTCACCACCTTTTGTTACAGCGAAAATGGGTTCGTTTTCCCAAAACAGGGTTTTTGGCCGATAAATGTGTAGTAAAATTGTAATTTTCTATTTCTGTATAATCACTCATATACGGAATGGTGCGGCTACAATCA
>JAQBFG010000084.1:0-5672 GCA_032123495.1 Candidatus Zixiibacteriota bacterium
ACGGGAAAACGAACCCATTTTGCTGTAAAGGCATGAATGGTATAGTATTATAAGGAATTTATTGCGTCAAACAGGCGATATTGGACCCAAAACCGATGGTAAAATTGTCAGGGATTCCGTCAGGAAAGGTTCCTGACGGCACAGTAAGGGCATGGATTCCCGCACGCAAGGCGTATCCTGGACTTTCGCGGGAATGACGTTAAAAAGGTATGGGGACGACATTAAAAGGTAAGGGAATCACGTTGAACAAGAAATTATTTTCGGGCGCGGAGCATGATGATTAAGCCGACAAGAAGAAAAATAGCATTAATCAGCCAGGCCGCCAGATCGGGATGCAGTTTTTCACTATACCCCAAAGATTGAATTACTTTGAAACATACAAAATACAACAATGCAATCCCCGAACCGACCGCAAACGAGATCGCTATCCCGCCCCGTTTCGGATTTGACGCCAATGGAACACATATCAGAATAACAATAAACGAGGAAAACGGATATGATAGTTTAAATCTAAGATCAACCAGTTCTCGTTGATATGGCGCCCCGGTACGTTTCATGACATCGATATAATGCTTTAGCTCGTCGTACCCCATATCCTCCGGTTTCTCAAGCGGTCTTTCAAAGTCGGACGGTTTATCTTTGATGTATGCGGCACTCAAGGTATCAAAGGTCTCAAAAGTTTCGGTCGAGTCGCCGAAATAGCGCCGGACGCCGTTATAAAGCATCCAATTGCGTGAAGTATATTTTATTTTTTCGGCACTGATCAGTTCGGCCAGTTTGTTTTTTTCCGAACGGTAGATCTTAACAACCGATCCTTCTTTTCTCGGAACATCATAACCCTGAATAACAAAGAAAAGGTCGTTGTTGACCTGCCGGTAGATATTGGTAATCGATGATTTTGATTTTTGGGATACTTTTTTGATTGTGTACTCTTTCATCTCAACCCGTTTTTTGTTACCGGGCGGATAAACATACTCGTTGTAATAGATATGCACAAAACTAAGCAAAAATGTAAAGATCAAAATCGGTGCCGCAATTCGATACAACGAGATGCCGGCTGCTTTCATCGCCAGAATCTCATTTTTACGCGCCAGTAAACCGATCGAAGTCAGCCCCGCCAGAAGAACAAATACCGGCAGAAATGATTTTACAACCCAGCCGGCAAAATAGAGATAATAAATCAGGATTTCGCCGAGCGGAACATCATGATCGATAAAATGACGCAGTTCCTCGACCATGTTTATTGCAATAATGAGAACGCCAAAACCGATGGAGATAACTATCAGAGATGATAGAAAATTGAAAAGGATATAGCGGTCGAGTGTTTTCATATTTCTTAAACAATTACTTTCTGAAAAATGAGAAAAACGGTTTTTCGCTAATAACTTTTATCAATAAATACAATCCGATTCCTCCGATTAATATATTGGCTGACCACATCCCCCAGAATGGGTCAATCATTCCGCGGTCAGAAAGGTCCTCACCGCCGATTAAAAATGCCCAGTATATTGTAAAGATCAACAGCGATATCGAGACGGTGATACCCATGCCGCCTTTTCGTGAGAGAATTCCAAGCGGGGCACCGATCAGAATAAAGGCAAAAGCGGCGGCCGGAATCGAATACTTTTTTTGTATCTCGATATCATATTTATTTATCAGTTTGTTCTGCTCTTCTATCTGTTTGACTTCACGCCGCAGTTTGCGCTGGATCCCTTTAAGGTCAACTTTCAAAAATGCGAGTGCCGATGAGTCGGTAATAGTTGAGTCCGGGGGATAAATAAGTGAATCCTCAAAAAGGAAATCAAATTTGTTTTTAATCGATCGATTGATACGTTCCCGAAACGGCTCTATCGCCTGTTCAGCGTTTTTAACTGTTTCGGTCATGCGGCTGATATTCATCTCACGATCGGAGCGGAACGATGATTCGGAGCGTTTTAGTTCGGAACCGACACCGCTGATATTTATTAATTGCTCGGTGAAATCAAGTTTTCGGTAGTTTGACGGGTCCTCGGAATTGAGCATGTGTACTTCGCCGTCGTATAAGGTAAACTGCACCGTTTCGCCGCCGTCGATAAATTTCATCAGGCCGGATTTGGCGATAATGATTCGCGGGCTTTTTGGATTTTTGGTTTCGCTGATACGGACCCCTTCGACTTCCGAAGTGGTATGGTCGATTTTATCAATCAAAATTATATAGCCCGAAATTGATGTAATAAAAACGCCGGGTCGAAATGTCAAGGTCGGCCGCATTGAACGAATATCACCAGTCAGAAGCCGCGCTTTATGATTGAGTTCGGGGAGTATCTTATCGTGAAACTGGATCATTCCATAAGTCAAAACACCGGAAGCGATCATCAGTGGGACGAGAATTCTGAGCAAACTAATTCCCGATGATTTGATAGCAATGATTTCAGAATCAGCGGTCATGCGTCCAAAGGTCAGTAATGTTGCCACCAAAACGGCCATCGGAATCGAGAGGGCAAGCATCCAGGCGAGATTAAGGAAGATCAGTTCCAGAACAACCCAGACTGAGATATCTTTGTCGATGACCATCTCGACTATTCTGGGGATAGTTTCCAAAATTAAAATAAAGGTGATAATCAGGATCGAGAATATAAACGGTGGAATATGCGCCTTCAAAATATATCGGTTAATTATTTTCATAACACTGAAATATAAAGTATCTATTTCGCGGAGTAAACAAAAATCACTTTGCCGGGACGAGTTATCTGATTATCTTAAAAAGATATATGAGATAGTGGGGTTGGCGATGATTAAAGATTATGTGTTAAATGAGACGGTGACTGATTTTCTTGTTGTTCGCAAGAAAGATGTCAAAGAGTATGACGACAAAAAATTCCTGTCACTCGAATTTGGTGATTCCGGCGGCCGAATAACCGGTGTCTGGTGGGAGCCTGAGCGGTTTGGTCTTGACGATCTTGAAGAGGGGATGGTCGTTAAAATCAAAGGAGATGTTCAGCAATATCGAGGGAAAAATCAATTGCGGGTGCTGAAGATGCGTCTGGCGAAAGAGGATGAATACAATCTTGCCGATCTTTTGCCACATTCGGTGTTTTCAACTGAAGAATTAAGGATAAAGGTCCTCAGTTTGACTGAAAAGGTGGAAAATAGCCATATTTCAAAATTGATGGAACTTTTCTGGAGCGATGAAGAATTTTTTGCGGCGTATCTCAGAGCGGCGGCAGGGAAGTTATGGCATCATTCTTATATTGGCGGTCTGGCCGAGCATTCGATCAATGTTACCGAAATATGTATCAGCAATGCCAGAAGGTATGATTTTGTCGACCGCGATTTATTGATTTTTGGCGGGCTTTTTCATGATATGGGAAAATTGTCACAGTATAAAATAACATCGTTTATAGACTACACCGATGAAGGGCGCCTTATCGGGCATATCAGCTGGGCCGATCATGAGCTGGCCAAAAGGGCCGAGTCGCTTGAAACCTTTCCGCCAAAACTGCTGATGAAACTTCGGCATTTGATATTGGCTCATCACGGACATATTGAATTTGCCTCGCCGGTGGTGCCCCAGATACCGGAGGCGTTTATATTATACTATGCCGATGAACTTGATTCAAAAATGGGCGCAATCAACAGGATTCGTGAGAAGAATGATGGCGCCGGATGGTCGGAATATGTAAATCTTTTGGGTCGTCATCTATATTTTGGCGAAAAAGAAAAATAGCCTATATATGTCATCTTGTCAGGATAGTGTAATTTTAGAAGCGAGAAATGTTACTCGTCAGATTGTGACAAACGGTAGGGTCAAAAATACGGTTGAAGATTTTACATATGCTTTTAAACAAGGAGATGTCTATAATATAATCGGTCCTTCCGGCGCAGGGAAAACCTCGTTTCTTCGTTTATTAAACAGACTTGATGATCCTTCTGAGGGCGAAATATTATATCAGAATAAACCTCTTGTTTCCTATCCGCCGACAGAGATAAGAAAGAATCTATCTTTGATATTTCAGGAACCTTATCTATTTCCCGGAACGGTTGGTTCCAATATGGAATATTGTAAAGCAGATTGTACTGACGATGAAATAGAATTGCTTCTTGAGCAGGTCGGATTAGATTCTCAATTCACCGGAAAAGATGTTTCAGAACTGTCGGTTGGCGAAAAACAGAGAGTTGCTATTGCCCGTTCACTTATTTTAAAACCAACAATACTGCTACTCGATGAACCGACCGCGGCGCTTGATCCAACCTCGTCTCAAACTATTGAGCTGTTAATACTTTCGCTTATTAAAGAATTCTGCTTGACGGCAATAATGATCACGCATAATCCGGAGCAGGCCAAAAGAATGGGCGGAAAGACGCTTCTGATGGTGTCGGGGCGATTAATTGAGGATGGAGATACATCGGAGTTGCTAACCAATCCCAAAACTGAGCAGGGACAAAAATATATCAGGCGGGAGCTGAAATGATCGAAACCGGATATATTCAGGTTCTGACTGCTTTCTTTCTTGTAATAATCGCCTTTGTTTTATCGCGGATAAAATCTATTCCGGTTGAAAAAGAGATCGCTTATGGTTCTATCCGCACTTTTATTCAGTTGATCGCAGTTGGTTATGCTCTCGAATTTATCTTTAAGAGCGAATCATTATATTTGGTGCTGCTCTCGGTGCTTATCATGCTGTTGGTTGCTGCCTATACCGCTGGTCAAAGAGCTCGTCATTTTAAAGGCGGTTTTGTTATTTCGTTTATATCTTTGTCGATCGGTTCTTTAATCACGCTCGGATTGATGTTGGTATTAAAAATTATCAGCCCTGAGGCGAGATATATTATTCCGCTGACCGGAATGATTATTTCCAACTCAATGAATGCCGTTTCGATCACATTTGACCGAATCGGTTCTGATCTTAAAAGTAATCGACTTGAGGTTGAGACCGCACTATCTTTGGGGAAATCGTGGAGAGAGGCGTCACAGAGATTTTATCGTGATGCTATCAGGGCCGGGATGATATCAATTTTAAATTTTATGAAAACGGCTGGGATAGTGGCATTGCCGGGAGCCATGACCGGGATGATATTGGCCGGGGTGTCACCGCTGAAAGCGGTGTTGATACAAGTGATAGTTGCTTATATGCTTTTATCTTCGCTTACAATTTCTTCCATTGTTGCCGGGGAGATAGTAATTCGGAAATTTTTCAATGATGCCGAGCAATTTACAGGTTAGATTATTCTGCTTGATTTTCCATTAATTTTAATTACATTGGCTCATCCGGTATTACCGGGCTGGCACTACCAGCTTTCTGTAATGGCGGGGCCAGCATTGCTGGTTATGTTTTATATCGGAGAGGTGTCCGAGTTGGCCGAAGGAGCACGCCTGGAAAGTGTGTAGGGGTCAAAAGCCCCTCCTGGGTTCGAATCCCAGCCTCTCCGCTTAATATTTTCTAACGACGTAATATGCTGTCATACAATGACTAACGGCAAAATGTCTCGCCGCTTTTGTCGGGAAGTCTAAGAAGTATTTGCCTAATAAGCATTCTTTTTCACAGGAGTCCAAGGAACTTTTATATGTAGATGCTCGAAATGGCAGGCGATATATATAATGCTGGGAATTTATTGATTTAGTAAATATTGGAATAATATTATTTCAACAACATCATCTTTTTCGATTCTACAAAATCATCGGTTGTTATGCG
>JAQBFG010000085.1:0-7013 GCA_032123495.1 Candidatus Zixiibacteriota bacterium
CAATCGTCACCGTCGAGTTTTTATTCCGGCGCTTTAAATAACTGCGAATATTATTTCCAAACTGTAGAGCCGTATGAAGTGCAGGCAGGCGATGCGGTCGAGTTTTGGACATATTATTATATTCAGGAACGGTACGACTACGCTTATTTCGAGGTTTCCACCGATGGGATAACATTCACTCCACTTCCTGGGGACATAACTACGAACTATAATCCAAATGGTTTAAATCGAGGCAACGGTATTACCGGAACATCAAACGGATGGATTTTTGTTTCGTTTGATATCTCCGACTACGCCGGGCAATCAATTTATTATAGATTTTCATATTACACAGATAATTCAATTACTCGTGAAGGGATCTACATCGATGATATCTATCCGGCCAATGCCTTTGTCAGCCAAACGATGATATCTTCGGCGATTGCAGACACCTTTTACACCTTTACCGATCATCCCGATGGATTGTACTATTACAAAGTAAAAGCGATGGATAAGGAGGAGCAGTGGAGTCCTTATTCTGATCTGGTTGGAACGTCGGTTGAGTTGCCTTATATTTGCGGGGATGTCGATGGTGCCGAGGGGATCAATATTCTCGATATTGTTTTTGTGATCAATTACAAATATAAAAGTGGTCCGGCGCCAAATCCGTTAGAGGCGGCTGATGTTGATGGGATCTCACCAGTAAATATTCTGGATATCGTCTATTTAATTAATTATAAATATAAATCGGGGCCAGCACCTGCTTGCCCGTAAGTGCAATATTGTCATAAAGTTGTTGAGTTGGTTAGTTGTTGAAGGATGAAATCGCCTGGCCGTTTCATCCTTTTCTCTTTCATTTATTGCTCAAAAATTAGCAATAATCATATAAAATCAGGCTTTAGACAGAGAATTCAACATAGATTAAGCTTGAATTAATATTGCCGATAATTATATAGATAGAAGAAAGTTATGCGGTAATTGGCATTGTCTGCCAGGATAACGATCGGATCAAATATGTATAGTCGCTTGACAATAAAGACAATCATCAAAATTGTATCATCAGTATTTACAGTTATCTGTTTCTTGCTCCTTTCCGGGGCTATGTTTGAAAATATCCGAGCAATCCAGACGGAAATTACACCAGTGTCGATAACTTTGACCTGGACCGCTCCCGGCGATAACGGAAATTCCGGTACCGCCTGGCAGTACGATGTTCGTTATGACACTGAGGAAATAACTGAAGCCAACTGGAGTTTTGCCAGTCAGGCGACGGGGGAACCGAATCCCGGGCCGGCAGGAAGTTCCGAAGAATTTACAGTTGTTGATCTAATTCCAAACACGTTGTACTATTTTGCCATTAAAACCGCCGATTTGGCCGGAAACTGGTCGGCACTTTCAAACAATGATAGCGCCAGTACGCTTTCATTGGTATCAAGTATTATCGTCCCAGATCAATATGAATTGGAACAAAATTATCCCAATCCTTTTAATGCCTCGACCGTTATCAGTTTTTATGTTCCGGCTCCCGGGCCGGTAAAACTATCGGTCTTTGATATTCTTGGTCGCACCGTTAGCACTATTGTTGACGATGAATTATCGGTTGGAGATCATACAGCCAGATGGGATGGATTAGACGGTGATGGCAAAACAGTGGCAACCGGAGTCTATTTCTATCATTTGCGCGCCGGGGATTATAATACCAGCCGAAAGATGTTACTGCTCAAATAAAAATCCTGATCATTGTTTCCGCATAATTTTATTGTCAATTTGTAACAGTATTTGATGAACATCTTGTTATTTCTGATGTATAATCCGATATTGAGAAAATTTTGGCAACATGGATACTAACGTATGAAGTTCAGCAAACGATTACTAATAGTCCTAATGGTGGCAGTTATTTCGACCGCGCTGATTGTCCTGGAGAAATTTAAAATGCCGCTTAATATATTTCTATGGCAGTATATTTTTGACGCCGGACATATTCCTCTTTTTGGAGTCATCTCAATTGTTTTTTGGGGATATCTCAAACTCTCTATGCGGGGTGCTTGGCAAATCCGTTGATACACCATTAACCCGGGTTTAAATATAATTGCAGTTCCCTTAGAAGGGGTAATAAATGCTCCGAAAAATCGCCAACTCGATATGCATAAAATCAGTCTAATTGCTTTGTCTTTGGCGCAACCGGACAATGACAGCACCATTTATCTTGATAACTTCAGGCTGAAATAATATTTAGAAGTTATACTGTACAGTGCTTGACAGACATATTTCAGTTTATATATTGAAATTGCATAAGAGTAAGGAGTTGTGATATAGGTACTGGGCGTTTCCAACCATGTTTCTAACATTTGGACCCACCTGAAAAAATTTCAATAAGGAGTCGGACAATGAAAAAGGGCAACGGTTTTTTCTTATCAATTTTCTCGCTTTTGGTACTATCAACACTATTTTATTTTTCCTGCGGAGATGATCCCTCATCTTCTTCAACGGTCGAAATTGGCGGGACGATTTCAATGTCGGGTGAATTAGAGTTTCCTGACGGTGTTGACCTCGATCCCAGCGAACTGAGCGTTAGTTTTGGAGATGAAAAAACCACTCCCAACAGTACCGGTGGATTCAACATAAGCGGCAGCAAAATGATTCCGGGTCTGGCGATGGCCTACGATTCAGACACCTCGGCAGTACTGATGAAAATTGTTCCTTATCCAATGCCGGGGATGATGATCAATCTTGATCTTCGTTCAACCGCACTAGCACTGGTTTATATGAATCCATTTGTATGTGTTGGCGAGGATTACAAAGCGGCCGCCGATGTTGTTTCCAAACTGGAAAGCTTGCCGCAGCTTGATACGCTGGAGATTTTAGTAGGACAGAAGCTTGCCATTGATGCCGGAGTGCTTGGGACCGAAGATGAAGATATCTCTATAGCAGTTGCGAGAGTTTTGGCCGCCTATCTGGAACTGTACCCCAATACAGTTGCCAAACATTATCCTTCTATTGGAAATGATCCCAAAAAGATAGCTGTCCCCAATGATGCAACCGGCGGAATCGGGATTCTTCCAACGGTCGAAACCAGCGGCCATTCTCTGACCTACGCCGGCAAGGATACCTACCAGATCACCAACGCCTATGGTCGTTGGGCCAAAATGTATATCGAAAAGAACGATCAGGAGATGTGGCTTCCACCAAACGGTGGGATGCTTGATTTTATTCGAGATGGTTTGCCCTGGGCACCTTCGACGCGAACATTTAACATGGTTGTTACCCCTGATGATGATACGGTATTGGTTCATATTTATGGATATGGGATGTCGGGTGATGCCAGTAACACCTTGGCTAATTTAACAGCAGATGAACTGTCACGAGCTCATCAAGCCGGACTGCTTACTTTTTTCTTTGAGTTTTGTGGACATCTCGCCTCGGTTGTGACCAATAGCGTTAACGGAATTCGCGCGGTCGACGGGTACGAAACATTCCTTGATGATAATCTCGATACCTGGTGGTTGGATCTGGCTATGTCCGATGCTAATTTCCTGGCCCAGGTTGAACTATTGTATGAACAAAAGTTGTACTCCGACATGGCCTGGCTAATTGCAAAAAAGCTGACCGAGTTAATCTCAGCCAATGCAGTGGCAAGAGAATTTGTTTTCAGGCTGGGCGGTAAGGCGATTAGTGACGCACATCGCGACAAACTTACCGCGCTCGCTTCATCACCTGCATTTTATGCTATTTCACAGGGAATTATAATTGGAAACAAATTAACCTCGGTGATGAAAACGGTCTATGGATTTGGGTTATCTCAGGTAAAAACCACATTCAAAATTTGGAAAGAGATCGGCGAGTTTGGTGATATCACCGGCTATGTCGTCGAAAAAGATTTTCCTTTTGGCGCAATCGAAGGCGCTACTGTCGTATTGGGCGGAGATGAAGATAATCCGCTACAGAGCCATGTCACTACCTGGAAGACCGATGCTGATGGTGGGTTTAGATTCTCTGATTGTTTGATAGGTACCAAAACAGTAACGGCCAGTAAACCGGGTTATGAGACCACCCAGGTAAGCGCCGTTGTTCTGCAGGGTGGCGAAACTCCGATAATAATTGAACTGCCGAAAGAGACCGGTGTTGCCAAAGGTTTTATTATTAATGAAATAAAGGTAGCTTATCGGGATCAATACGATGCCAATCAGGATACGCTTTTTACACGTGATGCAAAAGTAACAGCCTGGGCGACGATTGATGAAAAAAGGGTAGAGGAGATCTGGACCGTTTCACACGGACAATATTTCAAAGAACTGCCGGTGGCGACATGGTGGATAAAGGCTGAACATGATGATTATTTCCCTGACTCTCTTCAAATAGTAATCACAAAAAATGATACCGTTTCTGCATCCGGTTCATTGCGAATGGATCCAAAAGGGAGTATGACCGCTTCGGTATTCGTGGATAACGTCCCGCGTTATAGTATCGATTTCCCGGAGGCGGCATGTATTCCGCCGGGTAAATTTTATAATACGCATGAACTGTTTTTCTATGGTATGCAAGAAACCAGTGTTAAAAATATGCTCGCTTTGCGGGTGAATATGAATGCCGTGAAGGAGAATGGTTTTTATTATCTCGGCGATGAATATATGCTTAATGCAGAAAACAGTAAATATCCGGTTGCGGCCGGGTATGTAACCGATCATATACTGTGTAACGACGGGTCGGATACCGATGATATGGAATTTGCAATGATCGGTTATCCGGGGGCCGAGGATTGCGATTGCGGCATAGACGTTGCCCATTATGGAAATATAATTTTTACCGAGTATGGTCTTAAACTCGGTGATGTCATTGCCGGGGAACTGACCTGCAAACTCGCTGGCTGGTCATCATGCTATTGTCTGGCGGTTGATAACGACAATAATGGTACTGTTGATGATTGGAATGTTACCTGCCAGAATGCCGATATTGATGCAAAATTCAGGATTGTTATCGGCAGTTTCCTGACGCGAAGTAGTAAGGGACAATCAAAAGATGCACCGGATGCACTGAAGCAATTTATGAAGGTAGATTAAAAGCTAATATTTTTTGATTGAATCAATAATTGGGCAGAATTAGCCAAAATTCTGCCCAATTTGCTTTTAACCCGGTATCCAGATTTTTTCGGCAGTGATTAAATCGGTTCCGCTCGGAAGCATCATAACATCGACCGATTTTGTATAGAAAAACAGACCTTTGTAAGACATCATATAGTGAAATTTTTTTGTCGGCCAGCCATGATGAGCCATCACTACTGCCGGTTCCTTGCTTTTTGAAAGCAATTTTTGAAACTGTTCCGGTTCCATCTTAACGATTGCTCCGGATGCCTTTATGGCCTGCGCTATCGCCGCAGCTGCAGCTGCGGCTGCTCCTCCACCTGCTCCACCCATATTAAACCTCCATTGAAGTTCTACAATTTTGATATATATACTATTAAATAGAAATTCTACTCAAATAAATAGAGAAAAATGAGGCATTAAAAATCATAGATAGCTAAAGTCAGGTTAGATCATTAAATTCTTCGCGATATAGCGCGGTGCCCTTGATGTTGGTCAATAACTTTTTATTGAAGACTTGAATCATAAAAACTTCATCCGGCACTTCCCATTCGCAGCCGATCCCAAAAATGCTGGCCGGTTCAAATCCAAAGCGGGGATAATAGGTTGGATGACCCAAAACAACAACAAACGGGCAACCTTTTTTAGACAGCATACCTAAGCCAGTATTAATTAAACCTGCCCCGATTCCCTGATGCTGATAATCTGGTAAGGTGGCCATCGGTCCCAGCCCCATCCCGTTGATTGTACCATTAGTGCTGTCAATAACCACCGGACTGAATAAGATATGTCCCACAATTTTATTATCCAATTCAGCCACAAGGGATAAAAGATTTAAGCAGGATTCTCTAAGTTTATCAATAAGCTTGGATTCATCAGGCTGGCCGAAAGCTTTCTGATTGATCTCTCTGATAGAATCTATATCTGATTCGGTTTCTAATCGTATTGTAATCATACAATGCCAAACAATGCAAAATTAATAAACAACAATCTCTTTTGTCCTGTCCAGCTCATTACGCACTGCTGATGCGAACGATTCTTTTGTTAACGGCTTTTGGACAAAAACACCGACGCCCAGTTTTTGAGCCTCGATCACCCGTTCCGACTCTGAGAACCCTGATACAATAATCGCTTTTTGATTTGGGGATATTTTTAAAACTTGACGATATGTTTCGGCTCCATCAATACCGGCTGGCATAATCATATCAAGAACCAATAAATCAAATATTTTGTTTTTGATTAGTTCGAGAGCTTTTTCACCGCTATCAACAGTAGCAATTTGATAACCAAGTTTTTTCAATATCTGGCTGGAAACATGACGCTGCACTTCATCATCATCGACAATTAAAAGTGATTCATTCCCACCATAAATATCAATTGCCTGACTTTCAGTTTTTAATTTTCTTGTGATTGGGAGATAGATATAAAATGAGGTCCCTTCACCAATCTTGGTGGCCAAATCAATATATCCATTATGGTCTTTAATTACAGCATCCACAACGCTCATTCCCAAACCGGAACCGCGTTTTTTATCGGTTGTCTTGGATGAAAAGAAAGGATCGAAGATTTTCTGAATTATATCATCGGGTATACCGCATCCGGTATCGCTTATGGTTAGTTTGACATATTCACCTTTAGGAACCCGACCATATAAAACCGAGACATCATCAACATAATAATTTTCAGTTTTGATACTAATTTGCCCAATATTCTGCATGGCATCCTGAGCATTATGAAGCATATTGTTTAGCACCCGATGAAGCTGAGCACCGCCGCCACGAATATCCATTAGATCTTCGCAAAGATCAAGCTCAAAGGCTAAAGTCTTTGGCAAAGGTTCCAATTCAGAAACAGACTGTTGCACGATTGTATTGAGATTTAATACATCCTGGCTGTAATGTCCTCTTCTTCCCATAGCCAATAGATCCTGATTGATGCCGGCGATTTTCTCTGCCG
>JAQBFG010000086.1:0-3020 GCA_032123495.1 Candidatus Zixiibacteriota bacterium
AACACTTGATGCATTCGATTCAATAATTTTTCCTGGGAAAGTTACACTGAAGCGAATTTTGTGATTGCCCATATCTTCGGCCATCATACCCAACCCTTCTTCTTCCATCTGACCGGAAATATCGCCTAAAGGACCAGCATCATCTTCATCATAGGAATCATCTTCTTCGCTGTATTCCTGCTCTTCGCCCATATCCTCTTGGTAGTATTCATCATCATTATATGATTCTTCAGGAATTTTATCTTTAAATGATCTGAAGAACAGCCAGGTGCCGTCATCCTGTTTAGTTAATAGCGGTTCCTCATCAGCATTGGTCTCTTCGGCTTGATATTCAACTCCCGCCTCATCGGGTGACAATGCCTTATCAAGGGCATCGAGACTATTCATGTCGGTAAAACTGAATTTCATCAGCCATACCTGCATATCATCAGTTTCTGACATCTCATAGGTTACCAACTCAAGACCTGAATTATCAGCGCGGAGTGCCTCTTCGATTTTTGCTTTATTAAACATCATTTCTTTGGGATCATCAAGAATTTCCATCTCCGGCATAGCCTGCGCCATCTGCTCATACATCTGCTGCATCTGATCAAGATATGCTTTTGCCACCCCACATCTCATTTGAACCGAACCGGAACCATCCTTGTTAAGCACCAGCGTTTCATCATAATCAAAACAACCGACCAACAGTAGCATGCCAAATAGCAGCGTCAGTATTACAAAATTTCTCATAGCATCAATCTCCTTTTATTATTCATTACGAGGTACGGGCAGCTTCATTGGTCATCTGTTAAAATTGTCTTAATATTATTATGATTTCACCATGAACAGTAGCTTCTCTGGTTTCTTGCCCCGGTCGTGAACTATCTCCTAAGGCTAAACGAAATCCCATTTCAGTTTCTTGCTTTTCACCGCCAACCACGTTTTGACCACCACCGATTGAACTGGCAAAAGTCTGGGTCGTATCAGAGTTCAATATGTATCTAAAATTACCATTAAAGCTAGTGAAAGCATGATATACATTACTCCAACTTTCATTACAGTGATGTCGCTTGGAATACCATTGAATGGATCCTCTATTAGCTGAAGATGCGGCCGGGTTTAAAATTTCAAAAATCCCGGTCATCGAAATACCTGCAATTGATTCACCAGACTCATTAGGATTGTAAGCTTCTATTCTAAACATATTATTTAGTAATACTTCCAAGTTTGCCGAGGCACGATCTGTTGTGTTGGCTTCAATTGGTGATTGGACCTTCAAATAAGCATCGAATGATATATTCGCAACAGAATCATTCACATCAAAAGTTAAATTAATATTTGATGTCGCTTGGGATGTTGTTGTGTTGACTGAATATGTACTTGTTCCTGAAAGTAGTAATCGTCCATCTTCAAAGCCACATGTATCAAGTGATATTTGTTGAGGCAGCATACCAAGTTGTGGTTGATATTTGTCTTCAGAAATTGTTGCATCCTGATTGGTTGTGCTGGCTTTTGATCTTACCATAAATTGACCTGTCTCTTCGTCAGGCTTACTAGGGTCATGAACTCCCCCCAAAAAAATACTCATAATTGCTTTTGTCTCATACTTAAACGAAATTGATTTATCGGTATAGATATTGATTGAAGTATCGGTGGTTTTTGGATAATATATTCGCCCATTATATGTTATGTCGTTTAATGTAATATTAAAAGGGCCGCCATCGGGAAGTTTTGTTAATGTCGTATCTTTAGTTACCGATGCAGAATAACCTTCTGGTCCGGATATAGATAGATTGGCCGGGGCGCCTTGTGGTAACCCGGCAAAGTTGATTGTTAAATCATGACCACCACTATAGTCTACCGATGCATAAATCGTTTCGCCTGCAACTATGCTTACATCCTGAGTCAATGGACTAGGTTCTATAGTGTTTCCATCATTATCGGTTATAGGATTAGCTTTTACCGAATACTCGCCTGGCAATAACGAATCGATTTTTTCCTGTTTTTTAACATGACGAGAATATCCATCCGGTCCGGTTATATCAATATCACCCTCCTTATCCTGAGGGAGATTTTTAACCTGGACATTTAGAAAACCGAATTTCTCTTTGTATTCTATAATTAATGAGACCGTGTTGTCCCTTTCAACGGTCAGTTCAGACACTTCCGGTTCCGGAACATACGTCTGCCCCCAGCCATCGTCGATTTCAAAAGCCAAGACATTATAAATGCCCGGTAATAGAGAATCTATAAGAGTGGTTCGATCAATTTCACGAACATAAGAATCAGGACCTTCAACACGGATGTCAGCTCTTGGTCCTTCTATAATCTCGTTAACCACCAGATAAATGCTGCCAAAATTGGACTCGTAAGTTACCGATGCCGACGCTGTTTCATTTTTGATTATGGTCACCGGTTGATATTCTTTGTTTGGAACATAATCGATATTGTCCGCAGTGACAGGTGTCGCCAAAACGCTGTACTCACCGGGTGTTAGATTTGTCAGAGTGTCAGTTTTCGAAATATTGGCAAGAAATGCCTTTGGTCCGGCTACCGAGGCATTGGCCGAAGTTCCTTCCGGCAGTCCTTCAATATTGACAATCAACTCACCTTTTCCACCGACCACAACAGTCATGGTTTGACTATAAGCAATCTCTTCGCCAAAGGCGCCCCCGCTGTAAGAACAGAAAAAGCAGAAGTTCCCGGCATTAACAACCGTTGATCTATCACCGGCCGCCCGCGTTCGGGCCTGAATTCGTCCCTCACCGTCGGAGAGACCTTCCCATTCAAATTGAATTTCATCACCCAGAATAATATCAGGGGTGAAGCTGAACTGCTCTACTAAATCAGGCGAAGTTATTTCAATTGGTCCCCATATAACCGCTGGCATCTGAAAAATACCAGGGTCACTGATATTAAACGTTCCGGGATTTTCGGCTTCATAATCAACAAGATAAGACCGCATCAGGCCGATGATTAACCCCGCGAAATCAAGAATGACCTTATAAATATCACTGTCAATTGGTACGTCCACCAAA
>JAQBFG010000087.1:0-3615 GCA_032123495.1 Candidatus Zixiibacteriota bacterium
CATCTGAAATCGCGGCTGTACTTAGAAGTGAGTCATTTGCTCCAATTATCTGATAATCATTATCGCGTTTCATATAGATCGAAATACTATCAACCTGACTATCTAATGCTGTTTGGGTGGCACCATCAGGATCATTGGCAAATAACACCAAGTTTAAACTATCAAGATGTAACGGATCAGGATAACTATGTGAAAACTTCAAATTTAAAATTGGCCCGGTATTCAAGCCGGGATAAACAGTCTCGGAATGAAGATTTACGACTTCAATCGTAACATCCTCAGCATTTTGAATAACAATAGTATCAATCGGCGAAGTTGACGCATCAATCGGGCCGTCATTTTCAGATTTCATTTCCAATGAGTTTCTTGGAATAACCGGTACTATAGTAACTTGATCGGCGGCATATTCAGAAATTGCGGCACATACATAAAAACGGATTAATCCCGAATCCAGAGGAGTTTTTAATCCGCTGACACTCCACCTATCACCGGTATAAAGCAATTTACCGACTCTTATCTCCCCCGCAAAACCATCCCAAATATTGTCACCGTCATCGCGCAGTAATATTAAAGAATCAAAATCTGTATTATCAGCAGTTCCCAAATTTTCCCAATTAAATATACTGAGCGTGTCGGATTGATACCCGTTTCGGGGAATGTCTATTGTAAATATATTATGAATGATCGATCCGGGAGAAATTGTATCCAAGCCAGTACTTATTATGTTTAATTGACTTGAAATCATACCATT
This sequence comes from Candidatus Zixiibacteriota bacterium, assembly GCA_032123495.1. Classification (GTDB taxonomy): domain Bacteria; phylum Zixibacteria; class MSB-5A5; order GN15; family PGXB01; genus JAAERC01. The sequence goes on from JAQBFG010000087.1 coordinate 752, forward strand.
TATTACACAACTATGAGACAAACCTAATTCGTTCGGACCGTCAAGTACTGTCCCATCACCGGTAACGACATCGGCCTGCGGAAACATTCTGAATCCCAATGAATCTCCATCATGGGAATAATCTATTAAATCGCCTCCCACCAGAAATGACCGATCTTCTCCCTGTTCTATTGTTACTGGAGAAAATGTAAATGTGGTTATTGGTGTAATAGCGGCGGTCGAAGAAATTAGACTATCGGCCGCATCCAAAACCGAGTTCCGATTCTTATCATAGAAAAGGTTTAATGTCTGAAGATTCGATAATCTTTTCGCCTGATTGCCATCTCCGCTTGAAGCATCACGAACCGAAACCTCAATAATAGTTTTGTCTTCAAAATACCGATTTTCTATCCGAAACGCCTTGAGCAATAAATTTTCGGCACCTGGATAAACAGTACAATTCCCGGGATTAATTTCACTAATTAAAAGAGCTTCAATAATAATAGAATCGCTGATTTTATAAATGCCATTAATACTGCTGGTTACCATTACGCTGCATACACCTGGTGCTGTGGAAATAAACAGGCCGGTATCATTGATGCTCCCAATGCCCCCCAGAACTATCCAAGTTAGATCGCCGACATCAACCGGATTCGATAAAACATCAAAACCAGCAGCTGTAAATAAGATTGAATCGCCCAAACTGGCATTAATTGTATTTGGGGAAATGACAATTTCTCTCAGATCGCCATTGTTAACAGTGATTGCACCAGTCGTATCGGCAACCCCGAAACCCGAGGCAACAATCTGCCCCACCCCGGCTATTATTGGCGTAAAACTTCCTCCAATAGTAATAGTACCGATCCCGTTTAAAACCGTCCAGGTCGGTACTGCCTGCGGATTGGTCGCATTGCTATCAGCATCAATTGAAATAGCTGTAAAGCGAAGTGTACTATCTATTGCTATTGTCGCCGTATCAGGAGAAATAATAAAACTCGACACCACTCCCGGTTCGCAGGTAATGGTCCCGGTAGTATCAGGCGAAACACCCGACCGATCAGCAACAATCTTGCCGACCCCCGGTTTCGTCAGGGTCAATTGAGTTGATACCGATGGACCGTTATTGATCGTTCCAATCGAATCATTACCAACAAGCGACCATGTTGCCGAAAAATCTCCCAGAAGAGCGTCAAGAGAATTATATCCGCGGCAATATAGTTTTGTCGTGTCATTGTCTGTCGTGAGCGTTGAATCACCAAAAGGGGTTCCATTTTCAAGTTCAATCTGAATATATGCCAATGTCCCGCTGGCTATAACCTCTACCGCTCCTGAATCCGCAAACCCACCATATTCAGCTTTAACAAAATAATCACCGCTGATGCTGCCAGCAGTATATAAACCGGTGGCATCTATAGACCCGGTTCCGTCGGAGGTTGTCCAGATAGAAGTTGCGGCAACATTCTGAACAAAATTCGAATCAACATCATGGCCGTTCGCAATATATTGTCTTATATCGCCATCCTCCACTATATCCGTTTCCGGCAGGACTTCAATATAATTTACTGCACCCGGTACAACTATGATAGTGTCGGTTAAAGCCGTTACACCCAAACTGCTTGACGCTCTAATAAATCCATAGCTTGTTCTTTTTGGTGTAAATAAACCGGAATCATCAATTTTGCCAATACCATTTAGAACCAACCAGGAGATGGTTCCCATTTCGGCGGTATTATTTCCAAAGGAATCAAAACCTGCGACCGTAAACAGGCAGGTTGAATCGGCGGATATTGTATCTTTATAGGGAGTAATACTGAGACTATCAAGCTCCCCTGGGACAACTGTCATCTCTACCGACGTATCAGCGACGCCATTGATATCTGATGTTACAATAATAGTCCCGGTACCAACCAGATTTGGAGCAAACAGGCCATTGGTATAAATTGTACCGGACGCAAATGTATGCGACCAGGTCACTGGGCCGGTTTCAATACTATCTCCGCAGTTATCTATACTTGATACTTTAAATTCATAAGTTAAATCGGCTATTAGAGTATCAAAAACAGGCGAAATCGCAAGTTCAGTAAGCTCAATAAATTCCTCTGCACCGATTTCGGGATTTAAGCCGCAAAAGTCATAGGAAAGATCTAAACCGGCATCGATAAGCAAAGAGCCAGATTCAAGAGAAAAATCGCCCGAAATCGCATTGGTGAACAGCGGATCAACCGATAATCCCCCGGCAGAATCCGAAACTCCACCGTCATAATTGGCGGAACTATTATTCCAAACATTGTTATATGCGCAAATATTTTTGTCAGTTCCCCTTATACCCTTTTCATTTCCAACGAATATATTATTGAAGAGACGTGAGAAATCGGTCTTTAGCTCTATTCCATCATGCACACTGCCATAAATGGTATTTCCATAATAGAGGTTATAATCACCCGATCCCTCATTACGAATTCCGTCATCAGTTGTATTTGCTACTATATTTTTTTGAAAAAGAGAATAATCACCCTCAACTCGAATACCAATTTTTACATTATCATGAATATAATTATTGGAAATGGTGCAAGAGTCAGATTTGATATGAATAGCATTCTCATTATTATTTGTTATTTCCAGACCTTGTACAATGACATGGTTTCCTTCAATCAGTAAAATAATATCACCTTGATTGTTATTGTTTAAAATGGCGCCACTTGAACCCGAATAAACTATCGGAAGCGCCGCGGTACCATCGGTTTTGAGTTGAGCTGTGTTCGCCAGATAATAATTACCAAGAAGTATATTTACCGTATCTCCGGGAACCAAAAGAGATTTCTGATCACCATTATCAACAGTAGCCCATGCCTCTAATTCCGAGAGGCCGTCATTAATGTCATTCC
>JAQBFG010000088.1:0-9835 GCA_032123495.1 Candidatus Zixiibacteriota bacterium
GTTTACCGTCAAGACCGGGATAAAATATATCCTGTACAATCTTTTTGGTCTGTAAGTATTCGACTATTTTGGATGCATTTTCCGAATGACGCTCCATTCGAAGCGCCAGCGTTTTAAGTCCTCGCAAAGAAAGATAAGCATCCATTGGTCCCAGAATTGCACCGGCGGCATTTTGAATATATCCGATTTTACTGGCCAATTCGGTATCTTTTACAACAACCGCGCCACCAACCGTATCGGCATGACCTGAGATATATTTTGTCAATGAATGCAGAGCAATATCGGCACCCAAATCAAGCGGGCGTTGAATATACGGGGAGGCAAAGGTATTATCAACCACAAGTAAAAGTTCGTTTATGATTGATAATTCTGAGACAGCATCAATATCATACAAATGCATCAAGGGATTGGTCGGCGTTTCAAGCCAGATCATTTTTGTCCGGTCGGTTATAGCATCTTCGATATTTTTCGTTTCACGAGCGTCGACATAGCGGAAATGAAGATTAAATTTCTTAAAAATTTGCTCAAACAATCTGAATGTACCACCATACAGATCATCTCCGGCAACAATTTCATCACCGGGCGATAATAAACTAATAATAGCATTGGTCGCCGCTAAACCGGATGCAAAAGCAAATCCGGATGTCCCATGTTCCAAAGCAGCCAACGTTTCCTCGAGAGCATCACGAGTCGGATTAGCGGTGCGGGAATAAACATACCCTGACTCATCTCCCGGCGCACTCAACCGATAAGTCGAGGTCTGATATATCGGTGTCGAAACGGCACCGACTCCGCCATCGAATTTGGCCGCTGCATGAATTGCCTTAGTTTCGTCCTTCCACTCTTTTTTCATTCTAAGAATCCTTTCTCTCTCATCCATTCATCCGAATAAAATTTGCTCAGATATTTCAGTCCCGAATCAGGTAGAATAACCACCACGATATCATTTTCACCCAGGTTTTTGGAATACTGCAAGGCGGCATGTATCGCCGCTCCCGATGACCCTCCAGCCAATATTCCTTCCTTGCGAGCCAGGTCACGTGTCGTCAGGAACGACTCTTTGTCACCAACCTGAATAATATCATCAAAAACCGAAAAATCGGTGGCACCGCAGATCATATCGTCGCCAATTCCTTCCAATAGATATGTATGCGGCTCAATATTTTTTTTGCTTTTGAAATAATCGTAGTAGACCGACCCTTCGACATCGACTGCAATAACCTTGATAAAGCGATTTTGCTCTTTCAGGTACCGTCCGGTACCAGATATTGTTCCGCCGGTTCCGATCCCTCCGATCAAAGTTGTGATCTTGCCGTCGGTCTGTCTCCAGATCTCCGGCCCGGTTAATTTATAATGGGCCTCGATATTTTTATCATTATGGTACTGACTGACAAAATATGAATTTGGTGTTTCTTTGGCGATACGCATCGCCGTTTCATAATAACTATCGGGTGAATCGGGCGGTACTGCGGTCGGGCAGATGACAACCTGGGCTCCAAACGCTTTGAGTGTATCAATTTTCTCCTGTGACATTTTATCAGGAATGGTCAACACTGCTTTGTATCCATTGGCGGCGGCATACATCGCAATGGAGGCACCGGTGTTCCCTGAAGTCGCCTCAACAATTGTCCCGCCCGGTTTTAGAAGACCGGTCTCAACGGCACTCCTGAGAATATAAACAGCCATCCGATCTTTGACCGATCCGGTTGGATTGAGAAATTCCATTTTTGCCAGAATAGTCGCTTTGGAATCCTTTGCAATCCTGTTCAGCCTGACCAGCGGCGTATTGCCGATAGCATCAGGCATACTTGGCGTGAAATCAAACTCCGGTTTCGTTTTGGTAACTTTTTGTGGTATCGCAACAGTTTGTTTGTGCATCAATATCTCCTAATAATAAAAAAGGCCCACTAATTTTTAGTTTAGTGGACCGAAAGTTTAAATAAAGGATTGTTTTTGCTTTAAAGCATTATCCTTTATCCTTTATCCTTTCGGCCACTCGGGCTACAACAACAACAGCTGCAGTTATAGCTACCGTTACAATTATAATTTTCAACTCTGTTAAACAAGTAAAAGTTCATCATTTTCCTTTAGAAAGAAGACTATTTTAGTCCTGTATATACAAATAATACGTTATAACTCGAAATTGTCAACAGTTTTTTTTGAATTCATTTTTAAGCGTTTGAGAGACATAAGGATAAATTTTATTATTACCAGGAAATGCGGCCTACTAATTATCGGTTTAAACACATATAAAAAAAAGGCAGGTGTAATAAACACCTGCCCTACAGAAAAATCTGCATTAAATTATCAAATGATTAAATCATACAAACGCCGCAACTGTTTCGTACACTTTTCTCTCGGCTTGCTGCCAGTCATCGGTATCGGCACCGTGCCAGCCACCACGTTTGAGATAGATCGAATATGCAACTTCTTCAATCAGATCTTTGACCTGCTCATAATCATGCTGACCCAGAATTGCCACGATCTCATAAGAATCTTTAGTCTTTATTGTCATCCGAAAATCGTGGCCCAGATTGTCTTTTTCGACCATGATCCGTTCCGGATCTTTTATGGTTAAAATCGGTTCAGCAATATTTTGTACATCACCTCGTCCTGCAAAAAACTGGATACCTTCGATAAGGCGCCCTTTTTTCTCAAGAGCCAGACCGATAAACGGCCGGTTTTCGAGAGAGATTTCTTTATTTGTATTCGACTCTTTATATGTAATATGAACCTGACGGTATTGATTTTCGGCGTTGAATTTTCTTAAAAACTGTGCCCACTGGCCTCTTCTGATTTCCTTGATCATTTTTGCCTCCTCGAACATCGCAATTTCGGAGATATCCATATCAGTTTGAGATAGAGTCCATCAGTATATATTTCGGTAAATTGGCGCTTTATATTTATAAATTAGTGGATTATTGGCCGAGAATGTACTTTTTTTGCATTTTTCTACCACTATTTAGAAACCAATTTGATAATCGGCGCCTCGGTTGGGCAGGCCAGTCGGAACGGGAACCAGTGTCCGATTCCGGAAGAAACATACATTTGGGTTTTATCGACACTATATTCACCCCATAAGTATCTGTCCGGCATAAAGTTTTCAAAAAAACTCCGACCACCGACACCCATCTGCCCGCCATGCGTATGCCCAGATAATACAAGATCAACACCCAATTCGGCCGCCCTGTCGAGTCCTTCCGGCCTGTGCGACATCAGGATTTTAAAAGAATCGGAAGTACTGCCTTCCAGTGATTTGTTGATACTGGTATTCAGAGTTTTGACGTAATCGCCGCTCATACTGCGGGGGTCATCGGCTCCGGCAATATATAATTTTTGGCCGTCTATATTGAGCATCTGACCCGTATCAATTAGAAGTGGAACCGGTGAATCTTTATGAATCTGCTTAAATTGTTCGATTCCGCGATAATATTCATGATTACCAGGAATGCCAAAAACTCCATAAGGCGCCCCAAAATCTGATACCAATCTTAATGTTTCCGGTAGTAATTCGAGCCTATCGGCAATATCTCCGGTCATCAAAATCAAATCTGGGTTATGTTCCCGGGCCGAGGTTAAAACTTCTTCTATATGTGCAACTTGTTTATAGATACCAAGATGCGAGTCGGTTATATGCAGTATCCGGAGGCCGTTTAATTGCGATGGAAGATTTTCAAAAGCCATTTTCCGAATATAAACATTGGTTTCTGAAAACGAACTGGCGACTCCTCCCGTCCCAAGAGATAATGAAACCAATGGCAGGGCGGCGGCGGTTCCTTTTAAAAAGAGACGGCGATGTTCATTAACTTTTTCCTTACAATCTTCTTCTGAGTTATTATTATCATTTTTTCGCCGTCTTCTTTTTTCAATCCAACGGTTGCTTAAATTTAAAATTCCCGACAATGGTAAAGAAACTACTAATCCGAGAAGTAAAATCAGAGCGACAGTTGTCATCAAAGCACCGGTTTGGGCAAGCCAATCGGTTTCGTAGGCCATTCCCCAAAACCATAATATTACAGAAATAATACCAACCACCGGAAGCAGGATCGATCCTAATTTTATCGGCTTATATTGCCACCACTCCTTGTTTAGGACCCTGATAAGCAAAACTTCTATCAAGCCAATCACAACCATTGACAATACGGCAAAAAATATCGGGTAAAAAACTCTCATACTTAATTATACGGTTTGTTTTTTAAAAAGGTCTTGATTTTTACGCCAATTATATCGTAAATATATTAACAATAGAAGCCAAACAAAAAGGCTCCGTTGGGGGTGGCGCAATTAATAAATGAAGCGCCTGAGATTATACCCCCTAACCTGATCCGGGTAATGCCGGCGTAGGGAAACGGGAATAATAGCAGATTCCTTTTTATCCGCCGGTACGTATTTTTGATGGGGCGGTTTTTTTGTGAGCAAAATAAAGGAGTTTGTTATGAAACGAGCTTTATTGAATTTTCCCCTTTTATTAATTTTGTTTTTTACATATGCAACTGCCGCGACTTTTCGAGGGCAGGTTGTCGACCGGGATGGAGTTGCTATCGAAGGAGTTAATATTCAGACCGATATTCCAACACTTTTTACGGTTTGCGATGAAAACGGGAAATTTATTTTTGAGATCGGCGATTTGGTACCTACCTATTTAACTTTCAGTCATATCAGTTTCCAGCCAAAGATGATTTCGGCTGCCAATAATTTATCAACTGCGATAAAAATAATTCTTGACCCGGCAGTTTATCCTGGCCAAAATATCAGGGTGACATCTGAACGGGCAGAAGCGAGATTGTCGCCAATCAGTTATTCTGATTTTTCGAATAAAGATATTGAACGGGATTATATGATCAGTGAACTTCCGTTGCTTTTAGAAACAACTCCGAATCTTTATTCGTATGCTGACGCTGGTGGCGGCTTGGGTTACAGCTATATAAAAATTCGCGGCTTTGATGATAAACGAATTGCGGTATATATTAACGGAATTCCGCTTAACGACCCCGAGGATCACGCCACCTATTTTGTTGATATTCCAGACTTTGCCGCTGAGATATCTGATATCCAGGTACAGCGTGGGGTCGGCAATTCGCTTTATGGTGATGCGTCGTTTGGCGGTTCGGTAAATATCACTTCATCCAGTTTGGAGCGACCTCGTAAAATATCGATAACAACCGGATATGGGCAATTTTCGGCGAATCATAATTTTGTTTCAGAAATGCGCAAGCAATCGGTAGAGTATTCATCGGGGTTGATTGACGGACGTTGGTCAATGGCGGGGCGTTATTCAAAAATGTATAGTGGTGGATATAGAGAGAATTCATGGTCCGATAGCCGGGCCTATTATTTTTCATTATCGCGGCTTGATGCAAAAATGACCACTACGATCAATATTTACGGCGGGCCGATGAAAATGCATCTGGCATATTATGGAGTTGATCGGGGGACATTGTCAAACAATCGTCGCAGTAACAGCGCGTATGGACTTGATTATGAAAATGCCACCGATAATTTTGATCAACCGCACTATGAACTTCATAACACCTTCTCCTTGAGTGAAAATGTACAGTTTAAAAACACACTTTATTACATTCGTGGTAAAGGATATTATGAACAATTCAAGGACGAGCGGGATTTTGATGAGTACAATATTCCAGTTGAGAATTTGGCCGATCCGAGTATAACCGAGGTCGATCTGGTCAGACAAAAATGGGTAACCAAAAATCAATACGGCTGGAACCCGCGGTTTGACTGGAACTACGACAAAGGTAAAGCAACTTTCGGTGGATCGTTTTATTATTTTAACTCCGAACATTGGGGGCAGGTGGTCTGGGCGGAAAATCTCAGCGGTGATATCAATCCGCGCAATCGATACTATGAATATTTCGGAAAGAAGACTTTTGCTTCGTTATACGCTCTGAATTATTTATACCTTTCTGATAATATTCGCCTGATGAGCAATGTTCAGCTTAAATATTTGAGATATGATTTTAGCCGGAATGCACTTGGGGCATATTCGTCTGAAGCGTTTGATTTGGATTGGCTGTTTTTATCTCCACGAGTTGGATTGACCTATTTACTTAATGATAAAGTCGATCTCTTTTTTAGTTTTGCTATCTCCTCGCGCGAACCGGCCGACCAGACGATCTATGAGGCAGATGAACCGGATACCGCACCATCGATTATAAACGGTAAACTGACGGCTGATTCGGAAAGAGTTTATGATTTTGAATTGGGTGGAAACTGGAAAAACGATAATGGCAAACTGGGATTAAATCTTTTTTGGATGGAATTTATCAATGAAATCGTCCCTCAAGGCGGACTTGATGATAATGGTCGTGCAATCCTGGGCAATGCTGACCGCTCGGTCCATGCCGGGATCGAATTGGATGGTACATACAAGATAAATAAATATCTATCGGTTAGCGGCAACGGTGCCTTTAATTTTAATAGAATCAAGAAATATTTTATTTATAACGATACCGATTGGGATGGAACTGTTGATGATACAGTTGATTATGCAGATAATCCGGTTGCTGGTTTCCCCGATTATATCGGTAATCTGATTGTTGATTGGAACAAAAAACCGTTGCACCTGACTTACCGTTTGCGGGTTATCGGAAAGCAGTATGTAGAAAATGGCGGAATAGAAGACCTGGTTATTGATCCGTATTTGCTTTCGTCGCTGTCGTTTTCAGTCCCGGTTGGAAAAATCGGTGACAATGGTTTGTTAACACTTTCGGCCAGACTAAATAATATTTTTAACGAAAAATATGAACAATCGGGATATGCGTACGAGTGGGGCGGGACCTGGTATGGTGAATACTTCGTTGGTGCCGAAGCTAACTATTTTATGCAATTAAAATTAGACTTTGAGTAGGAAATATTGGGCGCATTTGATTACATAATAATTCTGGCCTATCTGGCCGGATTATTGGCAATTGGCATCTCCCGCAGACATAAAAGTGATGGGTCACCCGGGAGTTTTATTCTTGGTGGACGGATGCTGACTCTTCCCGCTTTTGTGGCAACGCTGGTATCATCATGGTATGGCGGTATTCTTGGAGTCGGTGAGTACAGCTATTTGTACGGGGTGTCGACATGGTTAGTTTTTGGCATTCCTTATTATATAGCGGCGATGTTGTTTGCACTTTTTCTGGCGAAGAGAGCACGCCAGGCGGAAGTGCTGACAATTCCTGACCGACTTGATGCAGTGTATGGCCGACCTACCGCTGTCGCCGGTTCGGTGATCCTGTTTTTTATGACCCTTCCGGCGGCATACATCCTGATGCTATCTGTTTTGCTGCAGATTCTTTTTGGATGGCCATTATGGGTCGGGGCTGTTTTGGGGACACTCTTTTCTGTCTTTTATGTTTTTCTTGGCGGATTTCGGGCGGTGGTGCGGACCGATCTTTTACAATTTGGTCTGATGTTCGCCGGGTTTATCGCTCTGTTTATTTTTCTTCTGATTGAATATGGCGGGTTTGAATTTATTAGAGATTCTGTACCTGAGACGCATCTAACCTGGCACGGTGGCAATTCGGGATGGTATATCGCGGTCTGGTATCTGATTGCACTATCAACTTTGATCGAACCTGCCTTTTATCAGCGATGTTACGCTGCCAAGTCGGCCAATGTCGCCCGCAATGGGATCTTCGTATCTATTTTGTTCTGGGTTGTTTTTGATTTTCTGACCACATCATGCGGACTGTACGCCCGGGCGCTTCTGCCGGAACTAACTAATCCGGTCGCATCGTTCCCGGCCCTCGCTGAGTTGGTCCTTCCGGCCGGACTACTTGGTCTCTTTGCGCTCGCTTTACTGGCGACAGTGATGTCAACTATTGATTCATACTCGTTTTTGGCCGCCTCGACATTCAGCCGCGATATTGTCTGGCGGATGTTTAAAATTCCGGAAAACAGGATTACATATTTCACTCGAATCGGTTTGATTCTATCGGCCGCGATTGCACTTATCGCCGCGCTCTTTTTTGAATCAGTAGTCGATATCTGGCATGATTTCGGATCAGTCGGCACCCCGGCTTTGCTAGTACCTTTATTTTTTGCATTTAATGGCAAACATAAAATGCGGTCACGAACGGCTTTGTGGTCTATTATTTTAGCCGGTTCTATTTCATTTGTCTGGTTGATGTCAGGCAAGTTGAGTGCCGACGGCATCTATTGGCTTGGCCTCGAACCGATCTTCCCGGGGTTATTTATTTCAATATTGTTTTATCTGTTTGGCAGCAAAAATCGTATTCCGTTATAGATTGACAACAGTTTTCAACTCCCGTATAATTACATTATAAATAGTCTGGGGATTGGCTTGGTTTCGGTCAAATATAAAAAGGAAAATAGATTATGCTGGAACAAAGCAAGCTCGATAAAATCCAGGGATATTTGAAAGAAGAAAATCTCGACGGCTGGCTTCTGGCTGATTTTCATGCCAGAAATAGTATTGCTGTTGAGTTTCTCGATCTTTCAATGCATATGACCCGGCGCTGGTTTTATCTTATTCCGGCCGAGGGCGAACCGGTGGCGCTTATAAACATGATAGAAAAAGAACGGTTTGCGTCGTTGCCCGGGAAAAAACTTTATTTTACCACATATCAGTCACTTGAAGAAAATATTCCCAAACTTCTGCAGGGAGCTGGAAAACTGGCGATGGAATATTCCCGGTTCGGCAGATTGCCGTATGTCGGGCTGGTTGACGCCGGGACAATCGAACTAATCAGGTCGTTTGGAGTTGAAGTGGTTTCATCGGCTGATATTGTCGCCGGGTTTCAGGCACGGTTGACCGAAAAGCAAATTGTGATGCATAAAAAAGCGGCAGTTATTGTCAATTGTATCAAAGATGATGCCTTCAAACTGATCAAAGATTTTCTGGAGCGTAACCAGACGATCAATGAGCGGATGGTTATTGATTTTATGATGAAACGGATTAAACAGGAAGAGATGACCACCGATTTTGCACCGATCTGTGCGGTTGATGCCAATATCTGTAATCCGCATTATGATCCGGGCGAAGGCACACCATCGGATATCAAAAAAGATTCGCTGATACTGATTGATCTCTGGGCCAAACTAAAAAAACCGCATGCCGTTTTTGCTGATATTACCTGGATGGCCTATGCTGGCGAATCTGTCCCGGAAAAATATGCCGATGAATTCCAACTGATCGCATCGGCCCGCGATGCCGCTGTTTCATATCTCTGGGACAAACATGAAGAGGGTGGCTCGGTGTACGGATTCGAAGTTGACAATGCCTGCCGGAAGGTTATTAATAAGGCCGGATATGGCGATTATTTTTTCCATCGGGTCGGTCATTCGATTCTGGAAGAAGGCCATGGCCCCGGTCCTAATATTGATAATATTGAAACCAAAGATCGCCGGAAACTTCATACCGGTCATCTCTTTTCGATTGAACCGGGAATCTATCTGGAAGATCATGGAATGCGGACCGAAATTGATGTCTTAATGACTGAAAATGGTCCTGATGTAACCACCCAACCTATTCAGCAGGAGATAATTCCGCTGTTAAAATAATATGTATTTTACCGCCAGAATGTTACAGACAGTGGCCGATAAATACGGCTACCCGCCGGTGATCGCAATGGAAGCCCCGGTTGATGAAAACGAATATAATTTTATTCGTTCAACGCAGTCGTACGGACGAAATCATGATATTACCCTCTATATTTTTAAGGGAAACAAAGTTATTGTCAACGCCAAACATCATTACCCCAAAGGTCTTTTTCGGGCACCCTCAGGTGGTCTGAAACCGGGTGAGGATTTTGAAGAAGGGATTAAGCGTGAAACCTACGAAGAGACCGGTACCAAAATTAAAATT
>JAQBFG010000089.1:0-7731 GCA_032123495.1 Candidatus Zixiibacteriota bacterium
GTTCCGTCGGAAGCAGAACTTATCTCGCATCAACTGTTACTGCGGGCCGGATTTATCCGAAAACTGGCCGCCGGCGTTTATATTTATCTGCCGTTGATGCAACGGGTTATTCAGAAATTCTCTGATATTGTTCGCGATGAAATGGACAAATCGGGAGCGCTTGAGATAACGATGCCGGTGCTTCATCCGGCCGAGATCTGGCAGGAATCGAATCGGTATGAAACGGCGGGCAAAGAGTTGATGAAATTAAAAGATCGTCATCAGCATGATTTAGTGCTTGGCCCGACTCATGAGGAGATCGTTACCTTTCTTTTGCGTGGAGAACTTCGCAGTTATAAGCAGTTGCCTCTTAATCTTTATCAGATCCAGGTGAAATTCAGAGATGAAATTCGGCCAAGATTTGGCCTGATGCGTGGCCGTGAATTTATTATGAAAGATGCCTACACTTTTGATGCCGACGATGAATCGTTTGCTATTGCTTACGAAAAGATGGTCGACGCCTATTTCGCTATTTTCAAAAAAGCTGGTCTCGATACCAAAAAGGTTGAGTCGGACACCGGTGCGATGGGTGGCAAGGCGGCGCATGAGTTTATGCTGATAGTTGATACGGCCGGCGGGGAAGAGGTGATTCTGTTTTGCGATAAGTGTGATTATGCCGCCAATGTCGAAAAGGCAACTTTCCGCGAAATCAATCCACCTGAAACTGATTCCGAGGAAAAAGCGACCGAAGATATCGCGACACCAAATGCCGGTACAATTGAAGAGGTTACCGATTTCCTGAAAATAAAGGCTCATCGGTTGGTGAAGACATTAATTTATCTCGCTGATGGTAAACCGGTGGCGGCGATGGTTCGCGGTGATCGTGAATTGAATATGACCAAGCTGAGCAATCAGGTTGGTGCCGTGGAGCTTGAAATGGCTCCGGCGGAAGTGGTCAAAAAGGTGACTGGCTGTCCGGTTGGGTATGCCGGACCGATTGGAATGGCTCAGGAGATTCCGCTTATTGTTGATAATGAAGTTACCAATATTAAAAACTTTGTCGTTGGTGCCAATAAAAACGAAGTTCATACTATAAATGTAAATATCGACAGGGATTTCAAGGCAACCAAAATCGGTGATATAATCAATGCGCCGGTAGGTGAACAATGTCCCAACTGTGACGGAATTCTGCATGCCAAAAAAGGAATTGAGGTCGGTAACACCTTTATGCTCGGGACAAAATATTCCGAATCGTTGAATGCAACTTTCACCGACACCGACGGAAATGAAAAGCCGTTTCTGATGGGTTCTTATGGAATCGGTATTACAAGAACACCGCAAGCAGCGATCGAAAGATATCACGATGAAAAAGGAATACAATGGCCGAAGAATATCGCGCCATTTTTGGTTGAGATAATTCCATTAAATTATGCCAAAGATGAGCATAAAGATGCTGCCGAGAAATTATATAATGAATTGACTTCCAATGGAATCGACTGTCTTCTCGATGACCGAACTGAGCGAGCCGGAGTAAAATTTAATGATGCCGATTTGATTGGGATTCCGATACAATTGATAATCGGAGATAAGTCGTTGCAGCAGGGTAAAATAGAGGTAAAGAACCGCCAGACAGGTGAAAAATCATTGATTGATATTGATAATATATCTGAAGAGGTTAAAAAACTGTTGGATCAGATTAACTGATTCGACCATAAAATTGTTTGTCGATTACGTAATATTATGTTATACTAATAGGTTATGCGATTTGGATAATTGGTTTTTTGGGGAATTTTTGAGATGGATTTGAAAAGGAAAATAGTGGAACTTATCGAACCTGTAATTGAAGAGAATGATTTTGATTTGGTAGAATTAAAATTGTCCCACTTCAAGCAAAGCAATACAATAAGATTATTTGTTGATTCCGATAACGGAGTCAAACTTGAGGATTGCGCCAAATTATCCAAAGCGATTGATGTTATCCTAGAGGATAATAATATGTTCCGCAGCGGTTACACTATCGAGGTATCATCACCGGGGCTTGATCGACCGTTGCAGACCAGGAAAGAATTTAAAAGACGAATCGGAAAGCAGGTTCAGATACTTTTTAATCAGGCTGATCAGTCTCCGATAGAAGGCGAATTAACCGGAGTTGATGATTTATCTGTAGAGCTTCTCACCAAGGAGGGGACGCATAAGATCGATCTGGCTGGAATAAAAATGGGGAAAATAATTCTCTAATGGAGATGGATGAATGACATACGATATTCTTGAAGGACTGGCACTGATTGCCAGGGAGAAAAATATAGATTTGGATGTGGTAATCCGCAATGTTGAGGAAAGCCTGTTGGCTGCGGCCAAGAAGCGCTATCCTGATCTTGAAAATCTTAGTTTTAAGCTGTCACGTCAATCTGGTGAAATCACCATGATTGCTGTCAAAACTGTAGTGGAAGAAGTTACAGATAAAATGACCGAGATTATTCTCGAAGATGCCAGAGAGCTTGATAAAACTGCCGAGTTGGGTGATGAGATGGAAATCTATCTCGAGGTTGACGAAGAGTTTGGCCGTAACGCCATAGGTACCGCCAAACAGGTCTTAATACAAAAGGTGCGTGAATCAGAGCGTGATAAGATTTATGATGAGTATATTGAGCGGGTCGGCCAACTTGCTTCAGGGACAGTGCAACAGATCGATAAGGGCAACCTTATTATTAGTCTGGGTAAGGCCGAAGCGATACTGCCTATCAAAGAGCAGATTCCTCGCGAAAAATATCGTCAGGGAGATAGAATCAGAGCTTATATTCTTGACGTTCAGAAAATGACCAACGGCCCACAGATCATTTTGTCTCGGGTCAGTAATGAATTTCTAAAAAGACTTTTTGAACTGGAAGTACCAGAAATATTCGAAAGAGTGATCGAGATCAGAGCTATTGCCCGCGAACCAGGAGAACGTACCAAGCTGGCTGTTTATTCCGCCGATGAAAGAATTGATCCGGTTGGTGCCTGTGTTGGAATCAAGGGTGTCCGCGTGCAGTCGATTGTGAGAGAGTTGAATAATGAAAGAATTGATATTATTCCATATAGCGGCAGTCCTGAACTGTTTGCCACCCGAGCTCTGGCGCCGGCCAAAGTGATCGAAATTGATGTCTTCGAAGATGAGCAAGCAATGACCGTTGCTGTCGAGGATGATAAACTTTCTCTCGCTATTGGGAAAGCGGGACAAAATGCACGGTTGGCCTCGAAACTTACCGGCTGGAAAATTAATATCATGTCTGAAACTGAATATAATGTCCTGAAAAAGCGTGAGGCTGAGGACATGGTCCAGATTGGTGATATGGAAGGTGTTGGCTCCAAATTAAAAGAGAAATTAGTTTTGTATGATTACAATACGGTTCAGCAGGTAGCCAAAGCGGATGTTGAAGATCTGGTCAAAATTGATGGTATCGGAGATGCCAAGGCTGAAACGCTTATTGAAAGAGCCCGCAATTTTGTAGAAGAGATCGCCGCCAAACGTCGTGAAACGGAGCAGGCTCAGCAGGAAGCTGAAGATGCTGAAGAAGATGTTGACGAAGATCTGCTTGAGGATGAAGAAGTTGACGACTCCGATGAAGAAATAATGGAAGAAGAATCTCCCGAAGAAAAAACAGGTGAATAAAATATCCGGGAAGGATAATAATATAGATGACCAATAAACGATTATATGAAGTAGCAAAAGATTATGGTATTTCCTCAAATGCACTTCTTAAAATCCTTCGTGACTTAAAACATAAGCCAAAGTCACATATGTCGGTTGCTACTGATGATATGCTTCGGGCGATAAGGATAAAGTTTGCCGCTGAAAAAGCTGCACTTAAGAAGGAAATTGAACAAAAGAAAAATAGGGCAAAACAAAAACCGAAGCCACCACAGAAGCAACAGCCGCAAAGGCAACCGCAACAAAAGAAGCCGCAGAATCAGGGTCAAACTAGTAGTAGACCAGCACAGTCAAAGGAAACCCCAAAAACAGCTCCGGTAGTTAACAAGCCGGCTAATAAGCCCGCCCAATCACTGGCAACAGGTCAGCAAGGCAATTTTGCGAAGAAAAAGAAAAAACGAGATAAAAGAAAGCGTCAAGATAGTCGCAAAGTTGATCAAGTGGCCGTTGTTAAAAGCTACAAAGCAACTATGGCCAGTCTGGGAACAACCAAAAAGACAAAAAAATATAAAAGACTGTCAACATCCGAAGTTGATGAAGATACTTCAGCAAATAAGACAATTGACATTAACGAATTTATGACTATTGCTGAGCTTGCCAGCTCACTTGAGTTAAAGCCAGCCGAATTGATCGCCAAATGTTTTGAATTAGGGATGATGGCGACAATCAATCAAAGACTTGATCTGGATACTATTGAGATGCTGGCGCTTGAGTATGACTGCAATATTCGAGAAAAGGAAGAAGTCGGTGAAGAGGCCCGCGATACTGAAGATGAAAACAATCTTAGCTTTCGCGCTCCGGTAGTTACTGTTATGGGCCATGTTGATCATGGTAAGACATCACTCCTGGATTTTATTCGTAAGACAAATGTTGTCGGCGATGAAGCTGGTGCTATTACCCAGCATATCGGTGCTTATGTTGTGAAAACCGATGGTGGCAACATAACTTTTATCGACACGCCGGGGCATGAAGCGTTCACAGCAATGCGTGCCCGCGGCGCTCAGGTTACCGATATGGTAGTCCTGGTTGTTGCCGCCGATGATGGTGTTAAGCCTCAGACCGTTGAGGCAATTGATCATGCTCGTGCTGCGAACGTACCTATTATTGTTGCCATAAATAAAATTGATAAGCCGACTGCCAATGCGGAAACAATAAAGCAACAATTGGCCAGTCATAATCTCTCTCCCGAGGAATGGGGCGGTAAAACGATCATGACCGAGATTTCTGCAAAAACTGGTCAGGGTATTGATCATTTACTGGAAATGATTCTTCTTCAGGCCGAAATGCTTGATCTTAAGGCAGATTCTACTATCCGCGCGCAGGGTATTGTTATCGAGGCCAAATTGGAAAAGGGAAGAGGTCCTTCCTGCACCGTTATTGTGCAGAAGGGAACTGTTAAAGTAGGCGAACCGGTTTGCGCCGGAACATTTCATGGGCGAATAAGAGTTATGCTTAGTGATCTTGATATCAAGCTGGAATCAGTTGGTCCTTCGGTTCCAATGCGATTTACGGGATTAAATGGCGTTCCTCAGGCCGGTGACAGTTTTATGGTTGTCAAAGATGATCAGGAAGCCAGACTGATTGCATCAAAGAGAAGTCAAATAAAAAGAGAGTATGAAATTCGACGCGGATTTGGACGGGCGACTCTTGAAAATATTTATGCGCAGATAAAAGAGGGCCAGATAAAAGAACTTCGTTTAATTATTAAGGCAGATGTTGACGGATCGGCGGAAGTTTTGGCCGAAACTCTCGGGAAAATTGGAACTGATGAAGTTCGCACTACGATCCTTCATAAGGGCGTCGGCGCCGTGACCGAAACCGACGTACTTCTCGCTGCTACTTCCGGAGCAATTATTATTGGATTTAATGTAACGCCAGATGCCAGAGCGCGTGAAATGGCTGCTAAAGAAAAGGTCGACATCAGAAAATATTCTATTATCTATGAAGTTGAAAGTGATGTCCGCAAAGCGCTTGAGGGAATGTTAGCTCCCGAAAAGAAAGAAATATTCGGCGGCCTTGCCGAGGTTCGCGAAGTCTTTAAAGTTCCAAAACTTGGAGCTATAGCCGGAAGTTTTGTTCGTGAAGGAACTATTAAGCGCACAAGCAATATTCATATTACCAGAGAGGGCATTATAATTTATACCGGCGGGTTGGCATCCCTAAGACGATTTAAAGATGATGCTCGCGAAGTAACTAATGGGTATGAATGTGGAATTGGTATTGAGAATTTTAATGATATCAAAGTGGGTGATATGATCGAGGCTTTTGAAATTGAGGAGATTGCGCGAAAACTGGAACAGTAATAAGGCGTAAGTGACGATTGATTATTGGAACTGTTATTGTCGAATTAAATCTTCCGGGAATTAATTCATTGAAAGAGAAGCGCAGGAGGATAAAATCATTGTTGACAAGACTGCGAAACAAATTTAATGTTTCGGCTGCTGAAGTTGATTATAATGACAGTCATCGCCGGGCCTGTTTGGGAGTGGCAGTTGTCAGTAATGACACTCAGTTCTCTGATCGCGTTATATCTCAGGTTATTAACATGATAGAAACTGAAAATGAGATGTTTATAACAGATTATCAAGTTGAAATTATTTAGGTTAAAATTATGCGCCAGTTTAAACGTTCAAAAAGAGTTGGTTCACAGATGCTTCGGGATGTCAGAGATCTTATGGAGTTGGAATGTGCCTCAAATCTTACCGCTATGGTATCATTTACCGACGTTGAGGTTACCGATGATCTGAGATATGCCACTATCTTTTATTCTGTTCTGGGCGATGAAGAGCAAAAAACAAAGACAAACCGCTACCTCAATAAAAATCGGAACAGGATTCAATTTAAGCTTGGGCGGCTATTAAATATTAAAGTAATGCCGGAAATATCATTCAAATTTGACCCGTCTATTGAACGGGGGATGAGAATCGAACAGCTTTTAAATGAGATATCGAAAGAGGATGAACAAAAAAATACAGAAGACATATAGCGATATCAAAAAGGCAGTTGCAGATTCCAAATCGGTTATAATTTTTTCTCACTCCGCACCCGATGGTGATTCGGTTGGTTCACAGTTGGCTTTTCGCAATTATCTTTTGACTCAAAATAAAGATGTTGAGGTGATCAACGAAGGCGCTATTCCCGGCTTGTATAAAAATCTTCCCGATGTCGATTCTGTTAGGGATATTGAAAGCTCCTCATCAAAGAAGCAGGTTGATCTGGCTGTTGTTTTAGATTGCTCTAATCTGGAAAGATTGGGGAAAGCGGCAAAACTAGTAGAAGATAATATTACGATTATTAATATTGATCATCATCCCGACAATACCAGTTTTGGTTTAATCAATTTAGTTAATGAGGCATCTTCATCAACATCTGAGATATTAACGGAGTATTTTCTTGGAATCAATCATCCAATTGATAAAAAAACCGCCACACTATTATATGCAGGTATTATAACTGATACTGGCCGCTTTCGCTATGAGTCAACCAGTCGCAGAACGATGGAACTTAGTGGGATTTTAATAGAATATGGTGCTGAGCCGAGAAAAATATGTGACGACATTTTTTATTCTGTCCCCCCGTCCATTTTAAAAATGACAGGTAAAATGCTTGAAGGTTCCGAGTTTTATGAAGACGGTAAAATTTGTGTGATGGAACTAAGTCAGGACATCATTAAAAAATACGATGCTTCTTTTAGTGATTTTGATGGTTTGGCCGAATACACTTTGCATACTGAAAATGTTATGGTTGGTGCTCTTTTAAAAGAGCTTGATGATAAGACTATCAAAGTATCACTACGCTCCAAAAGCGATATAAATGTGTCCAAAGTGGCTCATCTTTATGGCGGCGGTGGTCATCGAAACGCCTCGGGATTTGTTATGAAATCGTCTCCTGAAACTGACCGTAAAGAACTGCTTGATAATTTACGAGGTCTGATTAATGCATCGGTATAACGGCATATTATTGTGCGATAAACCGTACGACCAGACAAGCCATGATGCTGTCGACAGCCTTCGAAAATTGCTGGGTCAGAAAAAAATCGGACATACCGGAACGCTTGATCC
>JAQBFG010000090.1:0-14182 GCA_032123495.1 Candidatus Zixiibacteriota bacterium
CTGCATACACTCGATCACCATTATGAACATGCATATGGCGCCCATGTGGAATAAGGTATTCTTTGGGCTCACCTTCATCCCCATGAACCATTATCTGCTGCTGACCTCGAACTATTTTACCCAACTCGATGATTCCATCAACTTCCGAAATAACAGCTGGATCATGCGGTTTTCTAGCTTCAAAAAGTTCCGCTACACGAGGCAATCCACCTGTAATGTCTCGCGTCTTTGAAATTTCGCGTGGAATTCTGACAAGAAATGAGCCGGCTTCTATCTTTTGCCCATCGGCGACAAGTAAGTTGGCACCGGTCGGAATTCGATAGCTATTCTGTATTTTGCCTTTGGAATCGAGAATAATAACTGTCGGGAACAAGATTTTTTCACGCTCTTCAACAATAATCGGCTGGATTAAACCTGTCGTTTCATCAAGCTCCTCGCGCAAGGTAACATCGGGAATAATATCTTTGAACTTAATTTTTCCGCCATATTCGGTTACAATTGTGGTTGAATATGGATCCCATTCAAAAATAGGGTCAGCAATTTCAACATCCTGATTGTCGTTTACAATCAAAACTGAACCATAAGGCAATTTCATTCTTGAACGAACTCGTTTATTCTCATCCTTAATATGAATTTCGCCTTCGCGACCAGTGATGACCACTGATTTATCTTCACGAATTATAGACTTGATATTTAAGAATTCGATTTTGCCCTTATATTTGGTTTCAACTTTAGACTGCTCAGCAATTCTTGCCGCCGTTCCACCAATATGGAATGTTCGGAGCGTTAACTGAGTTCCCGGTTCGCCAATTGACTGAGCCGCAATAACGCCAACGGCTTCGCCTATATCAACCATCTTCATTGATCCCAGGTTTCGTCCGTAACATTGGGCACAAACACCGCGTTTTGATTCACAGGTCAGCACCGAACGAATATGAACCGAATCAACACCGGCATCCTCTATCTGTTGTGCCGACTCTTCAGTTATTTCCACCCCGGCCTCAATAATGATTTCATCGGTGATCGGATCAAAAACATCCTCAAGTGCAACACGACCAAGAATACGATCATGCAACGATTCGATCACTTCTTCACCCTCCTTAAGGGCCGAAAGATGGATACCAAGGATAGTATCGCAATCAATTTCATTAATAATGACATCTTGTGCCACATCAACCAAACGCCTTGTTAGATAACCGGCATCAGCTGTTTTCAACGCAGTATCAGCCAAACCTTTACGGGCACCGTGAGTTGAGATGAAATACTCAATAACAGAAAGCCCTTCCCGGAAGTTCGAGATAATAGGTGATTCAATAATTTCACCAACACCGCCTGTGATTTTTTTCTGCGGCTTGGCCATCAGACCACGCATACCGGCCAACTGTCGAATCTGTTCTTTACTTCCACGGGCACCAGAATCGGCCATCATATACACCGGATTAAAACCATCACGATCGTTAGCCAGATTATCAAACATAACGGTGGCAACCTCAGAGGTGATACCGGTCCAGATATCAATAACCTGGTTATATCTCTCACCATTGGTGATAACACCTTTTTCATATTTTTTAGAAATGGCATCGACTCGTCTTTGCCCATCTTCAACGAGTTTCTTTTTAGCTTCGGGAATCAAAAGATCATCAATTGATACCGTTAATCCTGCCAGAGTGGCGTATTCAAAACCCAAATTTTTAAGTTTATCAAGAAATATAACCGTTTTTGCAGGACCGACCTTGAGATAACTATCAAGCACCAACTGCTCCAGCTTACCCCTTGTGGCGCTTTCATTAAAGAAATCCATCCCTTCGGGGAAAATCTGATTCAATATTATTCTGCCGGCAGTTGTCTCAAAAAGCTCGGTACCAATTCTAACTTTGATCCGGGCATGAAGGCTGACCGCGTCCATAGAATGAGCAATCAGAACCTCTTCTTTGGAATAAAATATCATTCCTTCGCCTTGGGCGCCGGCGCGAATTTTTGAAAGATAGTAGCAACCGATTACCATATCCTGCGAAGGTGTCGCCACCGGTCGTCCGGAAGACGGCAATAAAAGATTGTTACTTGCCAGCATTAAAAGGCGAGCTTCCAATTGCGCTTCAAATGAAAGAGGAATATGAACCGCCATCTGATCACCATCAAAGTCAGCGTTAAAAGCAGCACATACCAGCGGATGCAATCTTATCGCTTTACCCTCGACTAATCTGGGATAAAAAGCCTGAATACCAAGACGGTGAAGAGTTGGGGCACGATTTAAAAATATAGGATGATCGGTAATAATCTCTTCGAGTATATCCCAAACTTCGGGACGTTCCCGCTCCACCAGCTTTTTGGCAGATTTTACCGTTTGGACATATCCTTTCTCTTCCAGTTTCATAATGATAAACGGTTTGAATAGTTCCAGCGCCATATTTTTTGGTAATCCACACTCACCAAGCTTCAGTTCAGGACCAACCACAATAACTGAACGACCAGAATAGTCAACACGTTTACCAAGTAGATTCTGACGGAATCTTCCCTGCTTACCCTTTAGAAGATCAGATAAAGACTTAAGCGGGCGCTTGGAATCACCACGAACCGAATGGGTCCGGCGGCCATTATCTAACAGCGCATCAACCGCCTCCTGAAGCATTCTTTTTTCATTTCTTAGAATTACATCGGGAGCTTGAATATTTATTAGTTTTTTAAGTCGGTTATTTCTATTGATAACACGACGATATAAGTCGTTCAGATCAGAAGTAGCAAAACGACCACCTTCAAGCGGAACTAACGGGCGAAGATCAGGAGGAATAATCGGAATTGTACTGAGGATCATCCACTCCGGTCGGTTATTTGACTGACGAAATGCCTCTACGATTCTTAACCGCTTTAAGGCATCTTTTCTTCTCTGAACCGATGTTTCCACTTTGGCCTGAGCTCTCAGGTTAATCGATATTTCATCCATATCCATCTGGGATAAAATCTCTTTAACCGCTTCGGCGCCCATTCCGGCCTTAAATTTTTTGCCGCTTTCCTCGAGCTCAATATATTCTTCTTCGGTGACAATATCTCTCTCATGATAGGAAGTATTGCCAGGATCGATCATTATATAAGATTCATAATAAAGAATTTTCTCAAGATCTCTAACGGAACAATCAAGCAAGTTTCCTATCCTTGATGGCAGCGATTTTACGAACCAGATATGTGTTACCGGTACCGCCAGGTCGATATGACCCATTCTTTCTCGGCGAACTTTGGACTGAGTAACTTCAACACCGCAGCGATCACAAACAATTCCGCGAAAACGGATTCTTTTGTATTTGCCGCAATTGCATTCCCAATCTTTAACCGGGCCAAAAATACGCTCGCAGAAAAGTCCGTCTCTTTCCGGTTTGAAAGATCGATAATTAATTGTTTCAGGCTTCAAAACCTCGCCGAACGACCATGAAAGAATCGTCTCAGGAGAAGCCAGTTGCACCTGAATGGCAGAAAAATTAGCGGGCCTTTTCTGCTGGGGACGTGGTGTGTTTGTGGGAAAGGTAGCCACCATTAAACTCCTTTTATATAATCACCGACAAGCGGTTTATATTTTCCAATAAATTTGCAAAACACCATTTTCATCAATCTCTATTTTTCAAGCAATTTGACATCAAGTCCCAATGCCTGAAGTTCTTTAACCAGAACGTTAAACGATTCCGGAATCCCTGGTTCCGGAGGATTTTCACCCTTAACAATCGCTTCATAAACCTTGCTTCGTCCGACAACATCGTCAGATTTAACGGTCAAAAGCTCCTGCAGTGCATAGGCGGCGCCATACGCCTCCATTGCCCACACTTCCATTTCACCAAAACGCTGGCCGCCAAACTGCGCCTTGCCGCCCAAAGGCTGCTGGGTAACAAGACTGTATGGACCAATTGAGCGAGCGTGAATTTTATTATCCACCAGATGCAAAAGCTTCAATATATATATAATACCAACGGTAACTTCACTATCAAACGGCTTACCGGTATACCCATCATAAAGTGTGATTTTTCCACTTTCAGGAAGGTTCGCTTTTTTCAACATCTCCTTGATTTCAGGAAGTTTAGCACCATCAAATACCGGGGTCTTGACTTTTATATTTAGCTCTTTGGCGGCCCATCCCAGATGTGTTTCAAGAATCTGACCAACATTCATTCGAGACGGAACGCCCAACGGATTAAGCAGAATATCAATCGGAGTACCATCCTTAAGATATGGCATATCCTCAATAGGAACGATCTTGGAAACAACACCTTTATTGCCATGACGGCCAGCCATTTTGTCGCCAACCGACAATTTTCTCCGAATGGCAACCTTAACCTTAACCAGTTGCTTAACTCCTGGAGGCAATTCGGCACCTCGGACAATCTTATCAACTTCGATATTCATGTCGGATTCGCGAGCAGCCAGAATCGCTTCGGCTTTCTTAATAATCTTATCTACCTTTTTATTTATCTTGGCATCATCACAATAACCATCGGCAGCGAAGGCAGAGTCAAAATCAAAAGTAGCCAGAAATTCTGCGTCGTATTTATGCCCGGCTCTAATCAAAATTGAATTATCAATCTTGGAGCGAATCGAATGACTGGTCTGATTATCCAGTGCCTCGCCCAGCTTTTTATTGCGATGCTCAATAATCTGAAGTCTTAATTTATTAAATGCCCTTTTTACCTGGGCTATTTCAGTTTTTTCATTTTTCTTGGCCTCGTCAGTTCTTTCTTTTCTGGAGAATATTTTGGTATCGATAACGACACCTTTCATCCCCGGCGGAGCCTTTAAGGACGCATCCTTAACATCTCCCGCCTTTTCACCAAAAATAGCACGGAGCAATCTTTCTTCAGGAGACAGCTCGGTTTCACCCTTAGGTGTCACCTTACCGACCAAAATATCACCAGCTTCGATTTCCGCGCCTGCCCTGACAATTCCTTTTTCGTCAAGATTGAGCAGCGCCTCCTCGGAAACGTTGGGAATTTCTCTGGTTATCTCTTCTGAACCGCGTTTGGTATCACGTACCTGCAGCTCATATTCTTCTATATGAAGCGAGGTAAAAATATCGTTCCGAATAAGTCTCTCCGAAATGATAATAGCATCCTCATAGTTATATCCACGCCAAGGCATAAATGCGACTAAAACGTTAGAACCGAGCGCCAATTCGCCATTCTGCGTGGCTGGCCCGTCGGCTAAAACATCACCCTCCTCAACCAAATCGCCTTCTCTAACCAATGGCCTATAATCGATGCAGGTATCCTGATTAGATCGACGAAACTTAGTCAAGTTATATTCATCATTCTCCAAATATCCCAATTCATCGGAATGTGACCGGGCATCAGGCTCAACAACAATTTTACTTGCAGAGGCATAAACTACTTTACCCGATTGTTCTGCGATTACGGCCGCTCCTGAATCGGTAGCCGTCTTACGCTCCATACCGGTGCCAACCACCGGTGAATCAGTAATAAGAAGTGGAACTGCCTGACGCTGCATATTCGAGCCCATCAAGGCGCGGTTAGCATCGTCATGTTCCAAAAATGGAATAAGTGAGGCCGCAACAGAAACTATCTGCTTTGGTGAAACCTCTATATAATCTATTTTATCAGAAGTAACAACCGGATAATCGGAACGACTTCTCGCTGTAATAAGCTGTTTTACCAACTCGCCTTTATCGTTGATCTCTTCATCGGCCTGAGCAATAATAAACCGATCTTCTGCATCAGCCGACAAGTAAGTAACTTCGTCGGTTAATTTGCTGTTATTTACTTTTCTATAAGGGGTCTCAAGAAAGCCATATTTATTAATCCGGGCAAAAGTCGCCAGATATGCTATCAATCCAATATTGGGACCTTCAGGGGTTTCAATCGGACAGAGCCTGCCATAATGAGTGTGATGAACATCACGGACTTCAAAGCCAGCTCTCTCACGAGTAAGACCGCCCGGTCCAAGAGCCGAGAGACGGCGCTTATGAGTTAATTCGGAGAGCGGGTTGGTTTGATCCATAAATTGCGATAGCTGCGATGAGCCAAAAAAGGTCTCTACTACAGCCGAAACAGTACGAGCATTTATCAGAAGTTGCGGCGTAACGCCCTCGGAGTCTTTGAGCGACAATCTTTCCCTGATAGATTTAGCCACTCTTGAAAGGCCAACAGAAAACAAATTGGCAAGCAGTTCCCCTATTGTCCTGGCGCGTCTATTACCAAGGTGATCAATATCATCAAGGAATCCCCGTCCATTACGCAGATCCATCAAATATGTAATAATTGCTTTAAAATCTTTAATATCCAGAACGGTCGTAGACAATGGAATATCAAGCCCCAGCCGCTGATTAATCATATACCGGCCGACTTCACCAAGATCATATCTTTTGGTATTAAAAAATAGCCGTTCAACCAAAGCCTCAGCAATCTGCATCGTCGGCGGATCGCCCGGCCTTAGCAAAGAATAAATTTTACCGAGTGCTTCTTCGCGGGATTTAGTTGCATCTTTGTTAATAGTATTGATAATCACAAGAGCATCACGCGAATTTTCTTTAACCACAATAGTAATCTTTTTTATTTTTGCTTCTTTGATAGTGGCCAGAAGATCTTCAGTGATTAATTCACAGGCGGCGGCGATAATCTCGCCGGTTTTTTTATCAATAATCGATTCGGCAAGGTGATGATCAATTAAATCTTCATCCTTGACACTCGATAGAGTTATCGTTTCAATTTTATAAAAAGTACTGAGTAATTCTTCATCAGTTGCATAACCGATCGCACGAAGTAAAGTCGTGATCGGTACTTTGCGCCTGGAATCGATAGTAACATACATGATATCATTAATATCAATTTTAAACTCAAGCCAACTTCCTCGATAAGGAATAATTCGAGCAGAATAGAGCAGTTTTCCGTTAGGATGAGTGCTTTCATTAAAAAAGACACCGGGTGAACGATGCAATTGGCCCACAATCACTCGCTCGGAACCATTAACTACAAAAGTTCCCCAGCGGGTTATTAAAGGCAGTTCGCCCAGATAAACATCCTGCTCTATAATATCTTTGACCTCTTTTTTATCCTCTTCACCTTCTTTTGTAATCAGCCTCAAGGTTGCACGAAGCGGAACCGCATTGGTCATATTCCTTTCGCGACATTCATCAATAGAATATCTCGGTTTCCCCAGAGAATAGCTGACAAACTCCATAGAATGATTTTTCTTAATATCAGTAACAGGAAAAATGTCATTAAAAATTTGTTGCAGGCCCTGATTTTCCCTCTTATCTGGCGGGGTATTTTGTTGCAGAAAATGCTCATAGGACTCCAGCTGAACGTCCAGCAAATTCGGCATAGCAACCGCATCTACTCTACTCCCGTATGTCAGTACTCCCTGTTTTTCTACGAGTGCCAAATCAATATCCTCCAATAATACTTAAAGGCATGATATCACTAACTTCATTGTTTAAAACAGATTTTAATTGGGACAACTATAAATGCAAATAAACCGCATTCGGCGAATCTGTTTTAACTTTCGTTTTCTCCCGACAAATCAATGCCTGCGGAGCTTTTCCTCTACAGAACTTTCGCCGGACATTGTCATCGGTTTGGGCGAGAGCCCAAACCGTATCCGGTAAAAACAACCTTAGAACTAAAAAGTTCCCTTTTCCAAAAATACTTTATTTAATCTCTACCTGCGCTCCGACTTCCTGAAGTTTCTCAACAGCCGCTTTGGCTTCATCTTCAGAAATGCCTTCCTTGACCTTGGACGGGGCTTCATCAACCACCGCTTTGGCTTCCTTCAATCCCAAGCCGGTCAATTCGCGCACGACCTTAATAACCTGAATTTTCTTATCGCCACAAGCATTTAACATGACGGTAAACTCTGTCTGAGCTTCAACTTCGGCGGCAGCAACAGCGACAGGAGCCGCAGCCACGGCAGCCATAGGTGTTACACCAAATTTATCCTGAATGGCCTTGGACAAGTCTGCCAGGTCCATAGCCGATAATGTCGATATCTTTTCGACGATCTCTTCGATAACCTTATTCTCTGACACTTTTTCTATCCTTTCGATACTTCAGTTCAATTTAATCTGTGTTACCTCAAATCAAATGGGTGGGCGCCCACTTAGAAGCATGATTTGTATAACCACAAAATACCCAAATTATTTCTATCCTCTATACTTTTATGCTTTGGATGCTCCCAGGGCATCCAAAGTTGCAAACAACTCATTAAAAACAGCATCCAAAGATGACACAATATTACTTATTGGTGCCTCAACCGACATAATTATTTGTGAAAGTAATACTTCACGCGACGGCAGATCCGCCAGACGAGTGATTTCAACTCCAGGAAATAACTGGCCATCAAAAACAAACGCCTTGATGATCGGTTTTTTAATGTCTTTAAAAGACTTATAAAGTATTTTTGCCGCAATTGTCGGGTCATCGGCTCCAAATGCCAGAGCTGTCTGCCCCTGAAAATATTCAACGATATTTTCCATTCCAGCATCAGTGGCAGCTATTTTCATTAAAGTATTCTTAGCAACAATATATTTGACTGAATTTTCTCTTAAATTTTTCCGAAGCGCTGTAATATCGGCAACATTTAATCCAGTATAGTCAGTGACAAAGACAGAAGAAGTTGTTTCCATCAAATCTTTGAGTTCACCTACAGCTTTTATTTTTTCCGGTTTTGCCATAATCAGATCCTCTATCTCTTCAATTCAGCCATCAGGCTTTGGTGATCAAGTTTAAGTCCCACACCCATGGTTGAACTAATTGAAATACCCTTCATATAGGTTCCTTTTGCAGAGGCCGGTTTGGCCTTAACCAGAGCGCTAATAAAAGTCTTAATATTTTCAGCAATATTTTCTTCAGTGAAAGAGAGCTTTCCAACGCCAATCGCAATATTAGCCTGTTTGTCAACACGATATTCGATTCGCCCGGCTTTAAGCTCTTTTACTGTTCGGGAAATATCCATAGTGACGGTTCCGGCCTTCGGATTTGGCATCAATCCTCTTGAACCAAGAATTTTGCCCAAACGACCAATAATTTTCATCATATCGGGAGTTGCGACAGCGACGTCAAAATCGAGCCAACCACCCTGAATTTTTTCGACAATATCATCGGTCCCGACAAAATCGGCGCCAGCTTCTTTTGCTTCGGTTTCCTTATCGCCAGCAGCAAAAACAAGGACCCGCACCTTTTTGCCGGTTCCATTCGGAAGAGCTACCGTGCCACGAACCATCTGATCGGCGTGCTTGGGATTAACACCCAATCGAGCAACAATTTCAACAGTTTCATCAAACTTGCAGAAGCTGTTTTCTTTAATAGTTTTAATTGCCTCTTCGAGTGAGTACCGCTTGGTACGGTCAACCTTCTCCCGAACTTCGGTCAGTTTTTTTGATCTTTTCATAAGACTCCTATTCTCCCTGCAGTGACCAATTATGATAAAAGCAGGTACTAACGAATTAATATTTACCCTTGTATCTCAATGCCCATCGAACGAGCAGTGCCCAAAACCATCGACATAGCTGTTTCGATAGTGGCGGCATTCAAATCTTCCATCTTGGTCTCAGCAATTTCTTTGACCATTTTCATCGTTACCTTACCGATTTTCAACCGATTCGGCTCTCCCGATGCCTTTGGTATTCCGGCCATCTTTTTTAGCAAGACTGCCGCCGGGGGAGTTTTAGTTATAAAGCTGAATGTTTTATCTTTATAAACCGAAATCACTACCGGAGTCAGAATACCGCCAAGACTCTGGGTCTTGGCATTAAATGCTTTACAAAATTCCATAATATTAACACCATGCTGACCCAATGCCGGACCAACAGGCGGAGCCGGATTTGCATTCCCGGCCGGAATCTGAAGCTTTATCGTCGTTTCAACTTTCTTTGCCAATTTATTTCTCCACAACTCTCTATATAATGAGTAAACCTTATGATTTTTGTTTTGCCTTTTCAATCTGAAGGAAATCAAGTTCAACCGGCGTTGGACGACCGAAAATTGAAACCATCACCTTTATCTTCTTTCGCTCCATATTAACCTCACTGACAGAACCCGAAAAATCTGCAAAAGGTCCATCAATGACCTTGACAGAGTCGCCGGCCTGGAACGGAACATCAACGATCTCAGCTTCGCGTGAGCTATCAACCTGTCCCATGATCCTATCAACTTCAACCTGCTTGAGCGGATTTGGCTTGCCGCCAGCACCAACAAAGTTGGTTATACTCGGCGTTGAGATTACCAGATTCTGAGTTACGCGATCCAGTTCCATCTCAACCAAAATATAGCTCGGAAGAAATTTCTTGGTCGAAGTCGACCTTTTTCCTTGCTTCATTTCGGTCACCTGTTCAGTTGGAATCAGGACCTCGCCGAATCTGTCTTGAACACCAGCTGTTTCTATGGCCGATTCAAGATATCTTTTGGCCTTTTGCTCATGGCCGGAATAAGTATGCACAACATACCAATGAAGCGACATATTATCTGATTCCTTATCCAAATATTGTTCGCGTGGCCAGCGTCAGAAGCCTGTCAACAAACCCAATAAAAATCGAAATAATAAAAGTTACCACTACTGTAACAATAGTTGAACCAATTAGTTCGCTTCTGGATGGCCAGGTCACCTTATCAAGTTCTGCTCTGACTTCTTTCAAAAATTTAATTATCTTACCCAAAGTCTTGTTCCTTTAGTAACAATAGCAGGCCAGGAGGGACTTGAACCCCCAGCATCCGGTTTTGGAGACCGGCGCTCTACCAATTGGAGCTACTGGCCTGTAATCTATATACATTCTGCTATCTGGTTTCCTTATGGACAACGTGCTTGCCGCAATTTGGACAATATTTCCGATACTCCACCCTTTCAGGATGAAGTTTCTTATTTTTCGTCATATTATAGTTGCGCCTCTTGCACTCAATACAGCCGAGTATAATCTTATCTCTTGGCATAACCTTGATCTACTTTCTATTCTAATATTTTCGCAACAACGCCAGCACCGACAGTACGACCGCCCTCACGAATAGCAAAACGAAGACCTTCTTCCATGGCAATCGGAGTAATCAATTCACCCTCAAAGGAGATCTTATCGCCAGGCATAACCATCTCAACATTATCAGGAAGTTTCACCGTCCCGGTAACATCAGTCGTCCGGAAATAAAACTGCGGACGATAACCCTTGAAAAACGGGGTATGACGACCACCCTCTTCTTTACTCAAAATATAAACCTCAGCCGAAAACTTCGTATGAGGTTTGATCGAACCTGGTTTGGCCAAAACCATGCCACGCTCGATGGCGTCTTTATCAACACCACGAAGCAAACAACCAATATTATCTCCAGCTTCGGCATAATCCATGATCTTACGGAACATCTCAACACCGGTGCAAACTGTTTTGCGGGTATCGCGGATTCCGACGATCTCAAGATTGTCACTCATATTAACCTGACCACGCTCAACACGACCAGTAGCAACCGTACCACGACCGGTGATCGAGAAAACATCCTCAACTGGCATCAAAAACGGTTTGTCTTTGTCACGCTGAGGTTGTGGAATATAATTATCAATCGCATCAACCAATTCATAAACCGATTTAAACGAATCATCTTCTTTAGTATCAGGATTAGAAGCGGCGTTTAAAGCCTGCAGGGCACTACCACGAATAACCGGGATATCATCACCAGGAAATTCATATTTGGTAAGAAGCTCGCGAACCTCAAGTTCGACCAGATCCAGAAGTTCCGGATCATCAACCATATCAACTTTGTTCATGTAAACAATGATATAAGGAACACCAACCTGACGAGCCAGCAAAATATGCTCGCGGGTCTGGGGCATCGGACCATCGGCCGCCGAAACGACCAGTATCGCACCATCCATCTGTGCCGCACCAGTGATCATATTCTTGATATAATCGGCGTGACCAGGACAGTCAACATGAGCATAATGACGCTTGTCTGATTCATACTCAACATGAGCAGTCGCAATCGTGATACCGCGTTCCCGTTCTTCCGGCGCATTATCAATCGAGTCAAACGAACGTATCTCAGAGAGACCTTTACGACTCAAAATCATCGTCATCGCAGCCGTTAAGGTTGTCTTACCATGATCAACATGCCCGATTGTGCCGACATTAACATGCGGCTTATTCCTGACAAATTTCTCCTTCGCCATTGTCTTCAAACTCCTTCTCTATCTCAATCTACATTATATTCGCAAACATTTTTTTCGAAACAGCTTCAGGCAGCGGTGAATAACTGAAAAATTGCATCGTATAGGCACCGCGACCCTGAGTCAAATTTCTCAGTGCGGTAGCATAACCAAACATCTCCGCCAGCGGCATCATAGCCGTTATTGCCTGCACTTTATTCCTTGGTACCATTCCATTTATTTTTCCGCGCCTTAAATTCAAATCGCCAACAACGCTCCCCATATAGTCGTCCCTACAAATCACTTCAACCTTCATTATCGGCTCGAGTACTACCGGCTTTGCCTTCCTCATACCATCTTTGAAAGCCATTGAAGCAGCAACCTGATAAGCCATCTCGGAAGAATCAACAGAATGATATGAGCCGTCAAATAATGAAGTTTTGATCCCGGTTACCGGGTAACCGCCGATCACTCCGGTTGTCATCGCATCTTTGAGGCCCTTTTCCACAGCCGGTATAAATTCAAGAGGAATCGTATTTCCCTTAATTTCATTCTTAAAACCGAAAACGGTTCCGTTTTGAGCCGGTTCAAGACGAATCTTAACATGGCCATATTGACCCTTGCCACCAGACTGCCTGACAAACTTTCCTTCGGTTTCAACTGTCTCGGTAATAGTTTCTTTATAGGCAACCGATGGTTTCCCGATATTGGCATGAACATTAAATTCACGGATCAAACGATCAATTAAAATATCGAGATGCAATTCGCCCATCCCAGAAATAATTGTCTGACCGGTTTCTTCATTATATTTAACTATAAAGGTCGGATCCTCTTCCTCAAGTTTTTGAAGCGAATCAGCCAGCTTATCATGGTCAGCCTGAGATTTAGGCTCAATAGCAACAAATATAACCGGTTCTGGAAATTTCATCACCTCCAGAACTATTGGGTCTTTGGCACTACAGAGGGTATCCCCAGTAGTCGTCTTTCTAAAACCAATAATAGCGACAATATCACCGGTGGAAGCGACCGGAACATCGGCTCGCTTATTGGAATGCATTTTTAATATCCGCCCAACCCTCTCTTTGATTCCTGAGGTGGGATTAAATATATAACTACCGGTTGTTATTTCACCAGAATATACTCTGACATAACAAAGTTTGCCAGCGTGAGGATCGGTTGCAATTTTAAAGGCTAATGCCGCCAGCGGTTCGGATGAATCAGGTGACCTTTGTAATTCTTTTTTACCATCAGGCGAGACCCCTTTAACAGGAGGAAGATCACTTGGTGCAGGCAAATAATCGACAATAGCGTCAAGCAGCCTTTGGATACCTTTATTTTTTAATGACGAACCTACCAAAACCGGGACCAGCGAACAATTGATCACTGCCTGCCTGAGCGCCCTGATTATATTGGCGGAGTCTATTTCCTCATTATTAAGAAATTGCTCAAGGAGTTTATCATCGTAGTCGGAAATAGCTTCCAATAAATTTTCGCGGGCGGCAGTAGCAGCATCCAGCATCTCTTCAGGAATCGGATTTTCGGTGAAAGTGGCTCCCTGATTGCTCTCGTCATATATCCTATAATTCATATCGATCAAATCAATAATGCCACTAAAGTTGTCTTCCTTACCAACCGGAAGCTGAATTGGGACCGGATTTAAGGTCAATTTTTCGTTCATATCCGCCAGCGTTCTATCAAAATCGGCACCGATTCGATCCATCTTATTAACATATGCAATTCTTGGAACATGATATTTATCGGCCTGAAACCAAACCGTCTCCGATTGTGGCTCAACGCCGCCAACGGCACAAAAAATAGCCAATGCGCCATCCAAAACTCTTAATGATCTTTCAACTTCCATGGTAAAATCTACGTGGCCGGGAGTATCAATGATATTAATTTCGTGTTTACGCCAAAAGCAGGTAGTCGCCGCTGAGGTTATAGTAATACCTCTCTCCTTTTCCTGCTCCATCCAATCCATCGTGGCAGCACCATCATCAACTTCGCCAATACGATGAGTTTTTCCGGTATAATAAAGAATACGCTCGGTCGTAGTCGTCTTACCGGCATC
>JAQBFG010000091.1:0-5559 GCA_032123495.1 Candidatus Zixiibacteriota bacterium
ATGAGGTCTGGGGTTCTGGACTCACCTATAGTCAACATATGTCAATATGGACTACTTTTTATGGTAATATCGGTTCTGATTTTGCAGGTTTTGATGGGCTTGATCCCAATATATGGCTGGATGTTTGGAATCGCTATTATCCAGAAATATCAAATACGGTGAGTCGGGGTAGATTATGTGCAATTGTTAATCACTCATGCCGAGTACTGCATGATCCCCATACCTGGGCTGACGATGATTATGTATATTCCAGTGCCCTTCAGCCCGGATTACCGCTAATGGTAAACAGTGGTCATGGGAATAACAATCATTTTGGCGCTGGTTTGACCGTTATGCCTGATAGTTCTTTACTTGTATATAAGGCTGGCCAGAATCATCCGCTTGGTTTAGTCCCCGGTGACCTGGTTTTGGGTTATCATGGTGTACCATGGAGTCAGCTTTATAAGGATTTGATTGAAGCGGAACTTCCTGTAACCGGGTCATGGTGGGGCGGCCACGATGTATCGTATTCGCATACTTTACATACTGCGGCAGGATTAAACTGGCACCTATTCGATACCATTGATGTTGTCAAGTACGCTACAAACGATACTCTCCATTTGCCGACATCCGTTTTGAGGTATGGCGTTCCGAATTGCTGGGCAACGGAGCAGATGCCTATTGAAGGTGTGCCGATGCCTAATATATTTCAAGGCCAATTAACGACTTATGGTGTTATTGAAGGGACCAATATAGGATACATTTACTCATTGGGCTGGCTCCCCGCCGCAGATTCGGCATCTATCATTAACTATTGGCTAGGTGCTCTTGATGTGCTTCAAAATCAATACAATGTGAGTGGCGTTATCATGGATTTTCGTACAAATTTCGGAACAAATTTTTCATTTCAAAAGGTTATAAATAGGATTTTTAATTATCGGGATCACTTTTTAGAGGCCGATACTCGATGCGGTGGTTATCTTAGTTATTGCCGTTTTCCATATTTTGAATCATGGTTTCAGATAAATGGGGATTTTGATTCCCGGCATTGGGACAGGACGATCGCAATATTAACCGGGCCGGGAGGAGTGAGCGGCGGAGATTTTTATCCGATGATTCTGTCCCGACACCCAAATGCCAAGGTGTTTGGAAAACCAACCGCCGGCGCTTTTGGCGGGATGGATTACCCTACATTATATACGAGCTGGTTTCAGGAAATTGGAAATACCAACACCTATCTTATTGACAATCCTGACCAGCATCTCGTACATGCTCAGTTTCCCGGGGGGGAGGAATTCCCCTGGGTCGATTATGAAAATGTATGGCTGACCCAGGAGGGTGTGGCTGAAGGTCGGGATGATGTCGTAGAAGCTGCCGTTGCCTGGATAAACAGTCGGGATTTGGATAATGATGGAGTCCTCAATGAAAATGACAATTGTGATGAATGTTACAATCCGGAGCAGGAAGACATCGATGAGGATGGTATTGGCAATCTCTGTGACAACTGTCCCGAAATAAATAATCCTGAACAGATTGATTTGAATGAAAATGATATCGGCGATGTTTGTGACTGGATTTGCGGTGATGTTGATGGCATAGAAGGAATAAATATTCTCGATGTTGTGTATTTGATTAATTTTAAGTACAAGGGCGGACCAGCCCCCGAATTTATGGAAGCCGCCAATGTCAATAATGATGAAGATGTTAATATTCTGGATGTTGTTTACCTGATTAATTTCAAGTATAAGGATGGTGCAACGCCTGACTGTCCGTAACCAAAGGAAAAAACAATTATTGTATTATCGGAAAATCAGATACTGAATATTGGCATTCAGATATTGGATTGGCAAAATTTTATTTAAAAATATTTTTTGACAATTATAGACAATTACAGTGGTTTATCCGTCTGATTTTATAGAGAACGCAGACTTCTTAACTTTTAAGAAAAATTGCCTTTGGGAGGTATGAAATTGTCCAAGCAATCGGTAAAAATTAGCACGCTTATATTTATATTGATATTTTTTAATATAAATAGCAAGGCAACGATGCCGCGCTCTGATACGAGAATGCCAGAAAGCAAAATATTCGAAGTGCCATTTATAGCCAATATAGGCCAAGTCGATGAAAATATCGAATTTTATGCTCAAACATTTTGCGGTACCGTAATAATCAAAACGGGGGGCGAAATCATTTATTCGCTTCCGGCATCTTTTGAAAGTACCTTGACGGGCAGAATGGTTATCGAGGAACGATTACTCGGTAAAAATAAAACAAAAGTCTCCGGGGTTGAACTTTCATCGACTAAAATAAATTATTTTAAAGGTAGTGATCCGTCAAAATGGACAACCAATGCCGAATCTTATAATCAAATTGATATGGGTGAAATCTATGACGGTATTGAACTGAAATTAAAGGCTTATGGCAATAATGTCGAAAAATTATTCTATATCAATCCTGGCGCAAATCCTAACGAAATTATAGTTTCTGTTGGAGGTGTAACTGATCTTTCAATTAATGCTGAGGGTGAACTGGTTATTGGCGATAAGGTATCGTTTACAAAGCCGGTGGCATATCAGGAGATTAATAATCAAAAACATTATATTGAAGCTGCATATAATATAGATGGAAATGAATATGGTTTTACTCTGGGAAAATATGATCGTAATTTACAGCTTATAATTGATCCGCTTCTTTCCTCCACTTATTTGGGCGGTAGTGGAGCGGAGGGAGGGGGAGGCTACGCGGCTTGGCTGGATATCATTGTCGCTAATAACGGCGATGTGATAGTGGCTGGCATGACCGCTTCGACTGATTTTCCGGTCACGATTGGATCCCTCGAAGAGGACTATGGTGGTGGGCCCAGTGATATTTTCGTGGCTAGGATGGATGCCGAACTTACAACTATTTTGTCCTGTGCTTATCTGGGTGGATCAGGAGATGAACATCCTTATAACAAAGGATTAATTGGTTTGGCATCAGATGGCAGTATATTCATTGCAGGAACGACAAACTCCACAAATTTCCCAACTACCTCCGGAGTATATTCTCAAAATAGACTTGGCTCTTCAGACATATTTGTGTCGCACCTTAGTGGCGATCTTTCAAATTTAATAGCTTCAACTTATTTTGGAGGATATGGCCATGAGTACAGAGGGACTTTGGTACTTGATGCCAGTGGCAATGTTTTTGTTGCAGGGACTACATACGACAATTCAACTTTTCCAACTACAATAGGAGCTTATGACAGAACATATGGTGGCAACTCTGATTTCTTCGTCTCCAAGCTTAGTCATGATTTGACTACTGTTATTGCTTCCACATTTATAGGTGGATCATATATAGAGGATTATGTTTCCCTCGAAATCGATAATGCAGGCAATTTATTTTTGGCAGGAGGGACTGGTTCTGATGATTACCCGAAAACCATTGGAGCTTATGATGAGACACGTGGAGTTGTTGGTCCACCCGGTAATGAATGGGATAATATGGACTGCTGCATTACAAAATTGAATAATGATCTAACGAGCGTACTGGCGTCCACTTTTGTTGGCAGCGATGGTTACGAAGCAGCATTACATCTTAAATTGGATCATGATAATAATGCGATCATATGTGGCCATACAATGGATGCTGAATACCCAGTAACCTCGGGAGTGTTTGATGAAGTTTATGATGATGACGAATACTTCATTTCCAAACTTGATGCCAATCTTTCTACACTTATAGCATCAACCTTCAATACTCCGGGAAATGTGAGTCTGAGTAACATATACGGTCTGGCGATAACATTGGATGGAAATATTTGTATCATTGGCTCAACAGGTGATACAGATCTTCCAGTAACTGACAATGCTTATGATATTAGTTATAATGGTCTTAATGACGGTTTCATTCAAGTTATTGAGAGTGATTTAGGCAATCTTATATATGGTAGCTATTTTGGGGGTAGCAATATGGATGGCATTGGATCAGTATGTTTTGGCTCCGATGGTTTTGCTTATGCGATCGGCTACACCGAGTCAAGTGATATTCCAATTCTGCCTGGTGCTTTTGATAATTATTTTAATACGGACGATAATGCAAATGACGCTTTTGTGGCCAAGTTCACCCTTGATCAATTCACCCGTATTAGCGAAGGACCCCATGTTACCGATGGCGGTCATTCATGGAGTGTTAACTGGGTGGATTATGATAATGATGATTATCTTGATCTGTTTGTTTCCAACCTCGACATAAGTAACGGCTTGTATCACAACGATGGCGATGGGACTTTCACAAAAATAACGAGTGAGAATATTACCATCAATTCAGGTGGAATAGGATCAGCTGGGGCGAGTTGGGCAGATTATAACAATGACAGTTATGCGGACCTTTTTATAGCAACTTTCAGAGAAGGTGGTCCACCGGTAAACAAGGCTTATACCAATAATGGAGATGGCACCTTTACTCAGATTTTAGGAAGTGAAATTATCGGCGATGCCGGTATGTCAATTGATCCTTCCTGGGTTGATTATAACAATGATAACCTGCTGGATCTATATGTAGCGAATCATGAAAGTGCCAATTATCTATATAGACAGGACGATACCGGATTTGCCAGAATTACTACCGCACCGATTGCCACCAATTATGCCCATTCCAACGGCGCCTGTTGGGCGGATTACAACAATGATGGTTTTCAGGATTTATTTGTGGCCAATGGGTGGACTAATCCGGATGATTGTTTATTTGAAAATAACGGCGATGGCAGTTTTACCAAGATATCATCAGGAAGTCCAACCGCCAATTCGGGAATATCCTGGGGGGGAAGCTGGGGAGATTATGACAATGATGGCAATATTGATTTATATGTAACCCAGTCGGTGTGGGGTTCACCCGGAACATCATTCGACAGCCTATATCATAATAACGGAGATGGCTCCTTTACATCACAAGCTGGTTCCGAGCCCAATATTCATGGCAGTTATTCTTCCGGCTCAACCTGGGGAGATTTTGATAACGACGGTGATCTTGACCTGTTTGTTGCTGTTGACGGACAGAATTTGTTTTATGATAATTCGGGGGATGGTTCTTTTATCCGGGTGACCGAGGGTGCAATTGTTGCAGATAATAAAGCTTCTATCGGCTGTGCAGCCGGTGATTATGATCGGGATGGTGACCTTGATCTTTTTGTCTCAAATGTACAACAGAATAACAATCTGTATAGAAACAACGGCAATGCCAATAGCTGGATAAATATAAAGTGTGAGGGGGTTTTTGCCAACCAATCAGCCATAGGAACCAGGGTGAGAGTCAAGGCGGTCATAGGCGGTAACCCGGGTTGGCAGACGCGCGAAATTTCAAGCAAAACCGGAAAAAACGGTCAGAATAGTCTGAATGCTCATTTTGGTCTTGGTGATGCGACCATTATTGATTCCATTAAGATTGAATGGTCGGGTGGACAAATAACTGATATTTTAACAGATGTACCGGTTAATCAATTTCTAACCGTCACCGAATCTGTCTGTGGTGATATTGATGGGGCTCCCGGTGTAAATATCCTTGATGTTGTTCATTTAATTAATTTTAAATATAAATCAG
>JAQBFG010000092.1:0-10865 GCA_032123495.1 Candidatus Zixiibacteriota bacterium
CATGGAAGCCAAAGAGATTGACATAATGGCTGTCTGATCCAATATATTCCAATTATAACGGGTTGTTTTCTTTGAAAATGACCCGTTTTTTTATTTCCATTTCCATATTAATTATTTGATTTTGATCTTGGCCATTCGGCAAGGTTAATGGTATAATCTGAAAGATTTGTTATTGAAATGAGGTGGTTGAAAAAAAAGATCAAATCGGCTGAAGTTATGTATTCAAAAGGGTTTGACAATTATAAAAATATCAATATATTGATTTTCTTGAAAACAAATGCTGTGAATATTTTCACAATGATGAGGCCGAAAAAAGAAAACAATTGGAATAAATAAAGTTAAGGAAAAAATAATTCAGTAATATATTGGGAGTGTATCATGGTTGATGCCAAAGTTTACAAAAATTTCATAAACGGTGAATGGGTCGAATCAAAAACCGGCGAAACATTTGAGAATCGTAACCCGGCTAACATAGATGAATTGGTCGGTGTCTTTCAAAAATCATCAGAGGATGACGTTAATGATGCGGTTGCCGCAGCCAAAGAAGCATATAAGAAGTGGCGGTTGGTACCTGCTCCCAAGCGAGCCGAGTTGGTTATGAAATTCACTGATCGCTTGGTCAAGGAGAAGGAGGAGTT
This sequence comes from Candidatus Zixiibacteriota bacterium, assembly GCA_032123495.1. Taxonomy (GTDB): domain Bacteria; phylum Zixibacteria; class MSB-5A5; order GN15; family PGXB01; genus JAAERC01. The sequence continues at coordinate 639 of JAQBFG010000092.1, forward strand.
CTCCCAGCAGATGACTCGCGAGATGGGCAAGGTTATAAAGGAAACCAGAGGTGACGTTCAGGAAGCTATTGATATGGGTTACTACATGGTTGGTGAAGGACGTCGTCAGTTTGGATTCACGACCCCCTCGGAGTTGCCGAACAAATTTATGATGTCGGTCAGGCAGCCCAAAGGTGTTTGCGGCATGATCACTCCCTGGAACTTTCCGATGGCGATACCATCATGGAAAATGATGCCAGCGCTTATTTGCGGTAACACCGTCGTTATTAAGCCGGCAACTCCAACTCCGCTGTCAGTATATAATTATATAAAAATAATTGAAGAGTCTGGGATCCCGGCCGGTGTCGTCAATATGGTTACCGGTTCCGGCGGTTCTGTTGGACAGCCATTGATGACACATAAAGATGTCAGTGTCATCAGTTTCACCGGTTCTACTCATATTGGTCGCAAAGTATCCCTGGCATGTGCCACCGATTTTCGCGGATGCCATTTGGAGATGGGTGGGAAAAACTGCGAACTGGTTATGAATGATGCCGATGTTGATTTGGCTGTTGAGGGAGCCGTATGGGGGGCCTTTGGTACAACCGGTCAAAGATGTACTGCAACATCAAGGATGATAGTGCATAAAGATGTTATCAAAGAGTTTACGGAAAAATTGGTGGCTCGTGCAAAAGCTCTTAAGGTTGGCAATGGTTTGGATGAATCGGTTGACATGGGACCGGCAGTGAGCGAATCACAGATGAACTCAGTGCTAAAATATATGGAAATTGGTAAAAATGAAGATAAAGCCAAACTACTTTGTGGCGGAGGACGTTTAACTGGCGGTGATTATGACAAGGGTTACTTTACCGAACCGACCATTTTCGGAGATGTTACTCCTGAAATGAGAATATTCCAGGAAGAGATATTCGGATCTGTTACTTCAATAACCGCTTGCTCCTCATTGGAGGAGGGTATCGAGATGGCCAATAATACCGAATACGGACTTTCGGCTTCGATTTATACACAGGATATTAACAAAGGCTTTAAAGCGATGCGCGATATTTATACTGGAATATTTTATATCAATGCCCCGACTATTGGCGCCGAAGTACATCTTCCGTTTGGTGGCGTGAAAAATACCGGGAACGGACATCGTGAGGCGGGAGTTGCCGGGATCGAAGTTTTCTCGGAATGGAAATCGGTTTATATTGATTATTCGGGCAAAATACAGAAGGCTCAGATTGATAATAATTAATCTGACTATTGGAAACGAAGCAAATAAATTATGTCAGCCAGTAAAACAGTAATAGCATTGAAACGATATGGTTCATTGCTTATGATTAATCATGTTATCATGGTCAGATTGTCTTTTATCTGATGCTTATATAATGTTCCAATAAAAATAAATTTGACGTATAAATAATTAAAAAGGAGAAGAATAGATGGCGAAGAAAAAGAAGATAATCATTATGGGTGCTGCCGGAAGAGATTTCCATAACTTTAACGTTCTCTACCGTGGCAATAAAGATGTAGAGGTTGTTGCCTTTACCGCTACCCAGATTCCTGATATTGATGGCAGAGTTTATCCAAAGGCTCTGGCTGGCCCGGATTATCCAAAAGGGATACCGATTCATGCCGAGGAAGATCTTCTGAATCTGATCGTTGACAATGAAGTCGAAGAAGTTGTTTTTGCATACTCTGATGTTCCTTATGAATATGTAATGGATAAGGCTGCTTATGTGAATTCATGCGGTGCCCGTTTTGCTATTGAAGGCGGTGCCCCGACTATGATTAAATCGACCAAGCCGGTAGTGTCGGTTTGTGCTGTCAGAACCGGATGTGGAAAATCACAAACCAGTCGTCGTGTTGCCCAGGTATTGATTGACATGGGTCTGAAAGTGGTTGCGATTCGTCATCCTATGCCTTATGGCGATCTGGCCAAGCAGGCCTGCCAGCGTTTTGCAACTCTTGCCGATTTGAAAAAACATAAATGTACTATTGAAGAGATGGAAGAGTACGAACCACATATCAACAAAGGTGTCATTGTTTACGCCGGTGTTGATTATGAACAGATTGTCCGTGAAGCAGAAAAAGAAGCTGATATTATTCTTTGGGATGGTGGTAATAATGATATGTCGTTCTACCAGACCGATCTTCAGATCACTATCGTTGATCCGCATCGTCCGGGACATGAAATCAATTATTACCCCGGTCAGAATAATCTGCTTTTGGCTGATGTTATTGTCATCAACAAAATTGATACTGCATCACCGGATGGTATTGATGAGGTTCGTCAGAATATTGCTTACTATAATCCCGATGCTATCGTTGTCGATGCCGCCTCTCCGTTACGGGTGGACGACCCGAGTTTGATTCGCGGCAAGAGAGTCCTTGTTGTTGAAGACGGACCGACCACCACTCATGGTGGTATGAAGTATGGTGCCGGTATGATGGCAGCGGCCAAATTTGGTGCTGCCGAAACAGTTGATCCGCGAGGTTGTACTGTTGGCAAGATGACCGAGACCTTTGAAAAATATCCCGAAATCGGAACCCTTCTTCCGGCAATGGGATATTCCGGTAAGCAGTTGGCTGATCTTGAGAAAACAATCAACAAAGTTGACTGTGATACGGTCGTGATTGCAACTCCTATCGACTTACGCCGCATTGTTGACATTAAGAGGCCATCGGTGCGGGTCTATTATGATCTGCAGGAAATCGGTCAGCCGACTTTGGAAGAGATTCTTAATGATGCTTTCAATCCGTCGAAGCCAGCCAAAAAGGAATCAAAAACGAAAGGTAAGGCTAAAAAGAAATAGTCTTATTTATTATATGGCGACTTTAAACGGTAAAACTGCGGTTATTGCATTGGGTGGTAATGCTATTACCCACCCCGATATTAAGGATACAATTTCGCAGCAGTTTAAAAACACGCGCGATTCACTTGATTGTATTGTTGGATTGGCGCGTGACGGTTATAAAATCGCTATTTCGCATGGTAATGGCCCGCAGGTTGGTAACGCCATCCTGCGGGTTGAATTGGCGCGGGGAAAAGCGCCGATTTTACCGCTTGGAATTTGCGTGGCTGATACCGAGGGCGGTATCGGATATATGATAGAGCAATCGCTTCAGAATCGTTTGAAGGAAGAGGGTGTCGACAGACCGGTCATAACCATTATTACGCAGGTGATCGTTGATAAAGATGATCCTCAAATCGCTGATCCATCAAAATTTATCGGACAGTTTTACACCGATGAAGAAGCGAAAATATTTGGTTCGGAACGTGACTGGATTATGAAAAAAGATGCTAATCGTGGCTGGCGACGGGTTGTACCATCGCCGCAACCATTATCGATCGTGGCATCAAAGATAATAAAAACATTGGTAGATAGTGGAACAATAGTTATCGCAGCCGGTGGTGGCGGTATCCCTGCTTATTTGGATGAGAATGGCAGACTTGAAGGTCTTGACGCGGTTATTGATAAAGACCTTGCATCGGTTGTTTTGGCCAGAGAGATATCATCGGAGATGCTGTTGATATTAACATCGGTTGACAGGGTGTCGCTTAATTTTGGAACAGAAGATGAAAAACCGATTGATACCATGACGGTCGCCGAAGCCGAACGGTATCTGGCTGAGGGACAATTTCCTCCCGGTTCGATGGGCCCCAAAATAAAAGCAGCAATACAATTTGTGAAAGACGGTGGAAAGGAATTAATTATAACCTCCATCGAAAATTCCGGTTTAGCCTTAAGCGGCAAATCGGGAACAAGGATTACTCCCAATTGATTATGTGCACTATCTCTGACACTGTCGTCTCTGACATTTTACAGCAGGGACAGATATATGAGGTTGGTGGTGCTGTTCGCGACCGGCTTTTGAGTCAGACAATTACAATTGAAGCCAAAGATCGAGATTATCTCGTTTGTGGCATTCCATATAGTGATCTTTCAAAATTATTAAGAAATTATGGCAAGGTCGATCTTGTCGGTCGCTCTTTTGGTGTTATAAAATTTACGCAAAAACGAAATAGCGATCTCCATACATTTGATATTTCTCTACCACGCAAAGAGATTTCTACCGGAGTTGGACATAAAGATTTTGAGGTTTTGTTTGATCCTAATCTGGGCGTTGAGGAAGATCTCACCCGGCGTGATTTTACTATAAATGCGATGGCGCTCTCTCTTGACAATGACGAATTGATTGATCCTCTTAACGGTCAGCTTGATCTTGAGAAAAAACAGATCAGGATGGTTTCGTCGCGTGCTTTTACTGAGGATCCGCTGCGGATGCTGCGAGCTATTCAATTCGCTGCCCGGCTTGGTTTTACAATTGAGCCGAAAACATTAAAAGCTATTAAAAATAATGCATCTCTTATTCAAACGGTTTCGGTTGAACGCATCAGCGAAGAATTAAATAAACTTCTGATTCGAGCCAAGGAACCATCGGTCGGTTTTCGACTGATGCAGGAAACCGGACTTCTAAAAGAAATTTTACCTGAATTAGAAGAATCAGTTGGTGTTGATCAGCCGGGAGGGTATCATAAATACGAAGTATTTGAACATATTCTGCATATGATCGATGAGACGCCGCCGAAGTTGCACATGCGACTGGCGGCGCTTTTTCATGATATAACAAAGCCGCGCGCCAAAAGGATCGTTGAAGGCGGTGCCACATTTTATGGACATGAGAAAACCGGCGCTATTGTAGCCGGCAAAGTTCTGAGAAGACTCCGATATTCTACCGAACTTATCAGACAAATCAAGATGCTGGTCGACCGCCATATGTTCACCACTGCCGTTTCCGATAAGGGGATGCGTCGATTGATCAAACGGGTCGGGCAGGATTTGATATTTGATCTTTTGGATATTCGCCGGGCTGACGTCGTGGCGCAGGGGATGGGCGGTACAACTGAAGATGTTGATGAATTTGAGCAGGCAATAAGAGAAGAATTAGAAAAACGCCCTCCTTTTAGTTTGCAGGATTTGACTGTTAATGGAAATGACATTATGAAGACATTTGAGCTTCCGGGAACATCTTTGATTGGCGAAATTCTTGACTATTTGATGGAAAAAGTATTAGATAATCCTGAAGATAACGACCGCGATAAATTGCTGGAATTTGCACGGTCATATTTAGCAAATAGAGAAACTAAAATTAGTAATAAGTCCTTAACAACTGGAGAGGCGAATGAAGATACATGAGTATCAGGCCAAAGAACTCTTTCTCCAAGCCGGGATGCCGGTTCCCTCAGGTGAGATAGCGACTAATGTCGCCGATGCTGTCTCAATTGCGGAATCAATCGGTCGGCCGGTTATGGTCAAAGCGCAGGTACATGTTGGTGGTCGTGGTAAGGCCGGCGGCGTAAAGTATGCAGAAAATGTTGAAGCAGTCCGTGTATGGGCTCAGAAAATTCTGGGTATGGACATCAAAGGATTAACGGTAAAGAAAGTATTGATTACTGAGGCGGTCGAAATTGTTACCGAATGTTATGTCGGGATAATTATCGATCGAGTGACCAAATGTCCCGTGATTATGGTTTCTGCGGCTGGCGGAATTGATATTGAAGAGGTGGCAGCCAAAACGCCGGAGAAAATCCATAAACTGGCGGTTGATCCGATTCTTGGATTGAAGGATTATCAAGCTCGCGAACTCGCCTCAAAGCTTTATAAGGATATCAAGCTGATTCGTCAGGCGGCCAAAATTATTTCGCAACTGTATGATGTTTATTGGAAAGCCGATGCCTCTTTGGTTGAGATAAATCCATTGATTACGACACCCGACGGCAAAGTATTGGCAATTGATGCCAAACTAAATGTCGATGACAATGCTCTTTATCGTCGTAAAGAGATTTCGGAGATGCGCGATTTAGATGCCGAAAATCCGGCCGAAGTTGAAGCTCGCGAGGGCGATTTGTCGTTTGTGAAACTTGATGGCAATATCGGTTGTATTGTTAATGGAGCCGGACTGGCTATGGCAACAATGGATCTAGTCAAATATTATGGCGGCGAGCCAGCCAACTTCCTTGATATCGGTGGTTCATCTAATCCGCAAAAAGTGTTGACGGCGATGCGAATTATTCTCAGTGATCCCAATATACGTTCGGTCCTGATTAATATCTTTGGTGGTATTACCCGTTGCGACGATGTCGCGGCTGGGATTGTTCTGGCCTATGAAGAGTTGAAACCTGAAGTCCCGATTGTCGTTCGCTTAACCGGCACCAATGAAGCCCAGGCGCGGAAGATACTAAAGCAAGTAAATCTGAAATCGGCGGACACTCTTGACAATGTTGTCAAAGAAGCGATCAGACTCGCCAAACTTGACGAGATTGGATAGGGGAGGATATAATGAGTATATTTATTAATAAAAAGACTAAGGTGGTTGTCCAGGGAATTACTGGACGCGATGGATCGTTCCATGCTACGCAGATGAAAAAATATGGGACCGATGTTGTCGCCGGAGTTACTCCTGGTAAAGGTGGCACCAAAATGTCCGGAATCCCGGTGTTTGATTCGGTAGCCGAGGCGGTTAAAGCAACTAAAGCTAACACATCAGTTATTTATGTTCCGCCGCCGTTTGCAATTGATGCAATTTATGAAGCGGCCGATGCCGGTGTTTCATTGATCGTTTGTATCACCGAAGGTGTTCCTGCCAATGATATGATGAAAGTTTATAAGTACACGAAACATAGAGGGATCCGCCTGATAGGCCCTAACTGTCCGGGACTGATTTCAACTGATCAATCCAAGGTCGGAATTATGCCGGGTAATATTTGTATCAAGGGTCCGGTTGGTGTTGTCTCGCGATCAGGAACTTTGACCTATGAAGCTATTTGGGCCTTGACCTGCGCCGGAATGGGTCAGACGACCTGTATCGGTATTGGCGGTGATCAGATTATCGGCACCAATTTCATTGATGTTCTTCAGGCATTTGAAGATGACAATGCGACCAAAGCGGTTGTGATGATTGGCGAAATCGGTGGCAGCGATGAAGAAGAGGCGGCCAAATTTGTCAAAAGGCACATGACCAAACCGGTTGTTGGTTTTATTGCCGGCCGCACGGCGCCTCCCGGAAAACGGATGGGGCATGCCGGTGCTATTATTTCCGGTGGTACAGGAACGGCTGAGGAGAAAGTTAAAGCTCTTGAAGCGGCTGGAATCCCGGTGGCGGCATCGCCGACACAATTGCCTATTTTGCTTAAAGAAAAAATGGATGAGTTGAAGAGATTGGCCAAAACATCCAAGAAGAAGGTTGTGAAAAAAGCTGCCAAGCCTATGAAAAAAGTGGTGGCTAAAAAAGGGATCAAAAAATCAGTGGCCAAAAAAAAGAAATAAATAAACCTTAAACGTTTATGATAGTCTCCAAAGGAGAATTAGCATGACCGATAAAGATCCGAAATCTGAGGGGAAAACAAAGGAACCAAAGGTTTCGGGAAAAACCGAACCGCAGGCGGCAGCCGATGCCAAACCTGCCAGAGAGAAATATAAATATGACGGGAAAACCCCGCCGCTGAATATATTTCTTCACTGGTGTAAAGCATGTAATCTTTGTATTGCTTTTTGTCCAACCAAAGTGCTGGAACCTGATCGCGATGGCAAACCGGTTATAGCTCATCCAGAATTATGTACACAATGTGAAATCTGCTGGGTTCATTGCCCGGATTTTGCAATAACCTCTACATTTAAGTAATGGAGTAGGATAATGAACAGTAAGAATTCCAAAGCAAGGCTCTTGCAGGGCAACGAAGCCTGTATGCTTGGCGCTTTATACGCCGGAGTCGAGTTTTTTGGGGGCTATCCAATTACTCCATCAACCGAAATCGCCGAGGGTATGGCTCGCGAGATGCCAAAACGAGGCGGTAAGTTTATCCAGATGGAGGATGAGATCGCATCAATGGCGTCAATTATTGGCGCTTCCAATGCCGGTTGTAAATCAATGACGGCAACATCAGGACCCGGCTTTTCTTTAATGCAGGAAAATCTCGGTTATGCCTATATGACCGAAACTCCATGCGTTGTTATTAATGTACAGCGCGGTGGCCCGTCAACCGGACTGCCGACTAAAGTGGGGCAGAGTGACACGATGCAGGCTCGCTGGGGTACGCATGGTGATTATACATCAATAACAGTTGCTCCATCGTCGGTAGAGGGCTGTTTTTACGAAACGGTCAGAGCCTTTAATCTGGCGGAGCGTTTCCGGACCCCGGTTATTGTTTTGCTCGATGAAGTTATGGCACATATGCGCGAAATGATGGTAGTTCCAGAAGAGGGGGAAATTGAAGTTTTCAAGCGTCATAGACCAGATGTTCCCAGAGAGTGGTATCGTCATTTTGAGATCACGCCAAGTTTGGTCAGTCCGATGGCATCATTTGGACAGGGATATCGCTACAATGTTTCTGGTTTGACTCATGATCAGGATGGTTTTCCAACAGCTAAAGCGAAAGAGATTGTCGAAAAACTAAATAAACTGCGACGTAAGATCGAACGTTACTCTGATGAAATCATCAAGCTCAGAACTGAGAAGATGGAAGATGCTCATATTGCCGTCTTTTCTTATGGTATTGTGGCACGAACCGCATTTCAGGCGGTTAAAATGGCCCGCGAACGTCGCATTAAAGTCGGTGCCATCCAGCCGTTAACAATCTGGCCATTTCCTGATGAACAGCTTCGGGAGATGTTTAAAAATGTCAGAAAAGTGATCGTGGCTGAACTGAATATGGGCCAGTTGGTTCACGAAATTCGAAGAATTGCTCCTCGGCATACAGAAGTGATACCATTGCAAAGGTATGATGGTAATGTCATGACACCTTCGGAGATATTTGACAAAATCAGAGAGGTGGTGAAATAATGACTGCAAATACTCTACAATCGGAAAGAATTCATCATTATCTGCGGCCAAAAAAATCATTTCCAAATGTCTGGTGCGCCGGATGCGGAAATGGTATTGTTATGGGTGCTCTGATAAGAGCAATTGATCATCTTGGTCTTGATAAGGACAATGTGGTTGTTGTCTCCGGAATCGGGTGCTCGAGTCGGATGCCGGTTTATCTTGATTTTAATACCCTTCATACAACCCATGGGCGGGCACTTGCTTTTGCCACCGGTGTGAAGTTGGCCAAGCCTAATTTAAAAGTAATTGTCATAACCGGCGATGGTGATGCCCTGGCAATTGGGGGCAATCATTTTATTCATGCTTGTCGTCGCAATATTGATATTACAACAATATTGATTGATAACAAGATCTATGGAATGACCGGCGGGCAGTTTGCTCCGACCACTCCGGGCGGAAAGATAGCGACGACGGCACCATACGGCAATTATGAGAAACAATTTGATCCGGTACAGCTTGCTATTGGTTCAGGTGCTTCATACGTTGCTCGCGGAACGGTCTATCATGTGGCACCGCTGGAAAGAATGATTATGGGCGGAATACAGAAAAAAGGGTTTGCGCTGATTGATACTATTTCAAATTGCCACACCTATTATGGTCGTTTTAATAAAGAAGGTGATGCGGTGGCGATGATAAATGATATCAGGAAACAGGCTGTTTCGATTAAGGCGGCCGCTACGATGTCAGAGGATAAATTAATAGGCAAATTCCTAACTGGAGTAATTCATGAAACAGATGCGACTGAATTCTGTGATGAATATCAGGCGATGTGTGAGCGTGTTATTGCGAAGGGGGGCAAATAATGGCTGCTTCCAGTAAACCTAAACAGGATAAGCAGAATAATAAGAAATCACCAGACGATCGATTTGAAATTCGTCTTTCCGGTTCCGGTGGACAGGGGCTAATTTTGGCCGGAGTAATTTTGGCTGAGGCAATTGGTGTTGGCGATGGCAAAAATGTTGTCCAGACGCAATCGTATGGTCCTGAAGCAAGAGGTGGTGCCAGTCGTGCTGATCTGGTTATTTCGGAAGGGGAAATTTATTACCCCAAAAGTATGAAACTTGATCTGCTATTGGCGTTGACCCAGGAAGCGTGCGATACTTATTATCCTGATATGAAAGAGGGTGGACTTCTGATTGTCGATTCAAATATGGTAACTCAGATTCCAACCAAGAATTATTATGGTTTTCCATTTAGCCGTTTGGCACGTGAAGAGATCGGTCATGTGATGGTGGCGAATGTAATTGCAATGGGCGCAGTTGCCGAGTTAACCGGGATTGTGTCGATGGCATCGATCAAAGAGGCTGTTTTATCTCGCGCGCCAAAAGGGACAGAGGAGAAAAACTCCAGGGCTCTTGA